>CAYUZZ010000431.1:0-2672 GCA_964449505.1 uncultured Hyphomicrobiales bacterium
TAATCATAGCGGAAGAGCTATTGCTAACGATTGTATATGGTAGTGAATAGGAATTTTCGCTAACATCAGTTATTTTAGATATTGTAAAATTGATGGGGCTAATCCATCCATATCTTGAATTAACGCCAATGTAATCTATATTATTTGTGTTTTCGTAATCTTGCTGGATTGTTTGGACTGAATCGCTTATGTAGTAATATTTGATATCGTTGCCGGTACCAGAAACAAAGTTGAGTGGTAATAGTATTTTGGAGTACTTTCCGTGAGAAGTTGGGTTTTGTTTTTGAGTTACGTAAACAATTACCTTTCCGTTATTAATCTGGTATTTGATGTTAAGGATAGGAAATCCGGGTTGATAAATCCACTGATTGAAAAAATTATCGAGATTTTGCCCGGAATATTCTTCGAACTCTTTTTTAATTTCGGCAGTATTGATATTAGAGTATGCGTATTTAGCAAGAATATTGTTAACAGCACCCAGGAAAACATCCCTTCCAAGTTCGTACATTAGCAGTTGAAGCACCACGCTACCTTTATAATAAATGGTAAATTGATAGTTTGAGATGTTGGGTTCGATTAGTTCTGTATCTTCGTCGTATTCTTTGAAATTATACAAGGGCAGCAAACCTTCCTGATTGATAATACCATTGTAGTAAGACCAATCCTGAAAAATTTTATTATGGAAATCGATCTTACTATCGTTGAGATGATTATCAATCTGATATTCTTTCCAAAGGGCTTCACAAAAAGTCGCAAAGGATTCGTTGAACCAAACATCCCGGAAATCCTTTGGGGAAACGAGATTGCCAAACCAACTATGGGCAAGTTCGTGTGCAGCTGTAGTACTGAAAATATCAGCGCCATTGCCACTATTTACTACCATGTCTCTGGACATGGAAATCATGGTTTGGTGCTCCATAGCACCAAGTGTTGTATTGACGTAGCCAATTTTATCGAAAGGATAGGGAGTAAAATAAAATTGATAACAATCTGACATTTTCCCGACATTTGCATAGAAATGGCTACTTGGTATGGAATCATCGGGGCGGGAATATATTTCAATTGGAATATTGTCATCACTTTGTTTAGTAATTTTAACGAAATTTGATATTGCGAAATTAAGTAGATAAGTGGCAGAAGGAATATCTTGCTTCCAGATAAAATGGCTGGTGCTATCGTTATCAAATTCATCTATCAGGATGCCGTTCGAGGCAACTTTCAATCCAACAGGTACAATAAACTCTGCTTGGAAAGCAGCCTTATCCTGGGGATGATCGTAGCATGGCATCCAAAATCGTGTACAAGATACAGCAGGATAATAAAATCCGACACCCATATTGTAAACTAACCCATTATCGGAATGAACACCACCCCAATCCATAGCACTTTTCTCTGACTTCATTTCACCATGATAATATATTGTAATAAGGGCGCTATCATTGTTATTAGGACGAGCTATTTCATAATGGAAATGCAAATCGGAATTGGGCATTACTGGTGCAAACTGTGTAATTTTACCATCCCACAAAACGGAGTCAACTTGCAATCCATCAAGATTAAAATAGAAATTTTGATTGTCCTTGTAATCTTTCCAATAAACGGTAATATCAACGCTGGCTTGGATTAATTTTTTAGAGGGACTGATAAGGTTCCAAGTTAAATTATAAGACAATACGTCAAAGTGTTGTTCTTTGAATTCATAAACAGTATTATAATTATTCTGGGATACGGAATCTAAAGGATTTAGTAATATTAAAACTAAAACAAGAGAAAATATAGTAAAATTTAAATTCTGCATATCTATTCTATAATTTTTTCTGAAAATAAACAAAAATTTACAAATAACATTTATTTATTTATTACAATTTATTTATATTAAAGCGTTTTTTTGACATAAATTTAACAAAGATATTGAAAATAGTTTTTGGAGGACCAAAATGAGTACAAATCCATTGTCGAACGAGACAGACATCAAAGTTTATTACTCGCTCGAGAAAGCACTTCTCGAGCCCGATAACGTAAAGTCGTTAGACTTACATTACAAAGATTTACAGGAATTTCCGCAAGAAATTTTCAATCTGACAAATCTGGAAGAGCTGTATTTGCTTAACAACAGGATTAAATATATCCCCGAGAAAATTTCTTCGCTGAAGAAATTGAAGAAATTAGACCTTAGTGGTAATCAGATAATTACTCTGCCATCAAGTATTGGTGATTTGTCGGAGCTATCTCTTTTTGTTGCAAGCTGGAACAAATTGGAGGAAGCACCATCAGCAATTGGCAATTTAAGTAAATTAGACCGTCTGGGACTTAGTAATAACAATTTGAGAGAATTACCCGATAGCATAGGTAATTTGTCGAATTTGACAGAGCTGGTGATTAGCGAAAACAAAATTACTTCTTTACCCGATAGTATTGGCAATCTTTACAGATTAGAAAAATTAAGGGCTGCTGGGAACCATCTTTCTAAAATACCTGAAACAATCGTTAATCTAACTAATTTGATAAAATTAGAAGTGCAGGAAAATAATTTATTAGATTTGCCAGATAAAATTGGCTTCTTAAGTAATTTGGAGAAATTAAGATTGTCGAAAAATTTACTTACAACCCTACCGGATAGTTTCGGAAAATTAGTTAACCTGAAAAAAGTTCTTCTGTATGAAAATGATTTG
>CAYUZZ010000432.1:0-2668 GCA_964449505.1 uncultured Hyphomicrobiales bacterium
CATAGAGAGATTTTCCTTCGAACCAGGTATAATGAAAATTGAAAATGTACTTGCTTGTCAGCAAAAAGACACCACTTTGATAATCAGGAATTTATTGCCTCAACAGCAAACTTTAACTAATTTCAATTTATACCAAAGTGCTGGTAAGTTCACTCTTATTGAACCATCGGTATTTCCAAGCAGTATTAATTTGAAAACAAACGAATTTACTCAGTTCAAATTTCGTTACAGCCCAAATGATATTTTAACCGAAAGGGCAGATAGAGCTTTATTGGAATACGAAACCCAGGATAAAGAAAAATGGTCAGCAAAATTACTTGGAACTTCAGTTTTGCCAAAACTATATTTTACAGATGAAATTTTATACGAAACCATAGAAGTGGGTGGCATCAAACAAGATACAGTGATACTGCAAAATATATCTAAGTTTGATATAACCATTGATAAAGTAGCTTTAGACAATGGTTTTGTATTAGTTTATCCGTTAAATTTAAATGGAAGAATTATAAAACCCAAAGACTCCATTCAGATACTTATTGATTTTGTGCCAACCGAGAATAAGATTTATAGTGGTAAAATTGATATTGAAATTGTGGCACCTTGTTCAGGTAAAATCAGTGCAAATCTATCCGGTAGGGGAATTATTGTACCATTAGATGCTCCACTTAAGGTTATCAGTTATGGATTTGTAAGACCTTGTAATTGTGAAGAGCGAAAGATTCCACTCATTAACAACTCATTCTATTTCGATATGAAAATAGATAGTATATTAATTGATTCTATGAATGTAAACAATGCCTACCCTCAGTTTTTCTCTTGGTATTCTTTTTATTCGCCAAATGGCACTTATCCCTTCATTATTCCAAAAAGGGGGACAGATACTCTTACAATAAAGTATTGTCCCAAGAATCCATTCGTCCAAGCAATGGTTGACAATAACGCCAGACTGCATATTTATGCTTCTGGTAGCGGTTGGAATAATGAATATAATACCTTTTTGGCTGGCAAGCAAACCTTATTGTTCGAGTCCGACTCTAATCTTGTATCTTTTCCGCCCACTCGTGTAGATACAATTTCAACACCGAAGTATATTCATTTATATATTCCTGATTATGAATTTAATCCTCAACAGGCTCAGTTAGAAATATCAAGCTTGGACTTTTATCCTGACGAAAGAGTTTTTTATGCTACTGATTCGTTGTCAAATCCATTTAACTTGTTTATTGATTCCAATAATGTACTCACTTTAAAATTAGAATTTAAACCAAGGGCAGTAAGATATTATGAAAATAAACTGAAAATTAATTTAACAAGCCCCTGTAACCATTTCGATACTTCCGTAACCCTTATGGGTAGCGGATTTGCACCTGCATTTGGTCTTAATTTTAACTTTGAAAATCATAGATTACAAAAAGATACTTTTCGTATAGTTAATTGCGACACCCTTAAAATACCAATCTATACCTCAAGATTGATTCCAGCAGATATTGTTGATATTAACTGTCGTATCGGTTATGATACTACTAAATTAGAATATTTATTTGCAGAATCTTATTACTTAAATAATCCATGTAAAAACTATTTTCCAAATTTAACGCATAAATACTCAATGGCAGGTGGCAGTGAATTCCTGCTTAAGAATGCGTGTTACGTTGATTCGCTCAAACCTCTTATGATAGCGTATTTTATTCCCAAATCGGCTGATAGGGATACTTTCGAAATTTCCCTTGATAGCATTCATTTTGATACTGAAGAAGTAATACTATATAATTTGATTGCAGAGCCCGATTTCGCGACTGTAATTATTCAAAAACCTGAATTGATGGCGGTTAATAATATAAATTTTGATAGTGTCAAAGTACTGGATTGTGCACAAAGGGATATTCAATTAGTTAACGTGGGTGATGTTCCCCTTAATTTATTCTCATTTCTAAAGTTACCTGCATCTGTTAAGCTTATTAGCTCAGTCCCATCTCCGAATGATACTTTATATGTTGGAGATACCATTTCGCTTACTCTGGAGTACTGTCCGCGTAAAACCGAGCTATTGAGTGAATTTGTTGCTTCGCTTGCAGAAGTTCCATGTATGGTAATGGATTCAAACTTCGTCGAAGGAATTGGGTATGCACCAAAATTTCCGGTTGCTTTTGATGTTAGCCAGAATTTTAGTATTCCTGATACATTATACACTCGACTGGGTGATACTCTAAAAGTACCTGTATTTATCGACAGGGATTTTAGTGCATTATTGAATAATAAAATATATTGGATAGAAAAATTGAACTTCAATTTGGATTTTGGTTATGACCCATTCAATCTGGAATACTTATCTGCCACATCTTATACAAATGGTGATTTTTCTGTTGATAATATTCCAGGTAAAATTACGATGAATTTTATTAATACAGATTCATTATCTGCTGGAAAAATTGCAGAACTTACATTCCTATCTGTAGTTCCCGATACTCAAATTACTCCACTCACAATTCGAGCATATAATTTCAGGACAGATTCTATAATGTTTTTGGATATAATTCCAATTGATAATTCTGGAACACTTGTTTCGCAGGGTAAATGTGGAATTTCGACACTAAATTATACAGGTTTGCTACCCAGCTTGTTGCAGAATACTCCTAATCCATGGAAAAATCAAACCACAATAAACTTT
>CAYUZZ010000433.1:0-2655 GCA_964449505.1 uncultured Hyphomicrobiales bacterium
AGAAATACTGCCAAGAAAATTGTACGCGACAGCAACAAGGATTTAAATAACAAGACAAGACCTCTGATAATAATGGATTCATTAGTAATAGAAGATTCTGCTAATTTTACTACACAATGGATAGGCTGGTTACCCGAAGACATCCAAGCGAGAGCAACAGTAAAGAATAATGCAAGCTACAAAGGTCCTAAGTTTATTACGATGAATAACCAGACCAAAAAGCAGGATTTGGAGGGCAAGGGTGCATTTTCTAATTAGAATATACTTAATCCTTATGGTGTAGATGTTACTTCCGGTGGATTCACAATAACTGATAAACTTGCACTAACTAATGGTCAATTAAGGAATTCAACCGCAAATAACTTTAAAATGGGTGATTCTTCATTGATTATTAGAAATGTCAGCGGTTCGTTAGTTAGCGAACCCGAATTTGTGGGAGTTGTTTCTGTGCAATATACTGGAACGGGCGATATAATTGCAGCTGAGGAAATTCCAACAGATGGCAAAACATTAAAATCCCTTTACGTCGAAAATCAAGGTACTCTTAATCTTTCCAAAAATACTTTAGTAAACGATAGCTTAATAATAAAAGCTAATATTATTACAGGAAATGACACCCTTGAATTAAAAAGTAGGAATAACCCGCTATTTGATTTTGCTAATTTTAATTTGGAAATACAAGGTAATTTCAAACGAAGCGCTGTTATACCAGGTGATTCTATTATTCTTAATAATCCTTGGACTTGGGTAAGGTTTGGCTCCACCGCAGATTTGGGTCAAATCAAAGCAATCACATCTACAATTTTACCAAGTCAATTCCAACCATATTTCGAGGGAACAGAAAAAGTAAAACGTTTAATTAACCTTTCGGTTTATAACGAGAGCGGATCAAGTCTAAATACTGGCTTCAAAGGTCAATTTGGATATTCATGGCGACACAATCCAGGAAATCTAAATGATGAAAGTAACGGTCTTAATCCTGAAGAATTGGTATTGCAACGTTGGGACGGAAACGGTTGGTTAAACCTTCCATCCTCAATTCCAATAACAGATTACCCACTTGCCTGGTCTTATGCCAATACAGATAGTTTTGATACTGCAGGTTTTTTTGCAATAGGTAATGCAAATATATCAGGTTTGATGTTCAGAGCATTTGCATTATTGGAAGGTCCATATATTCCAAACTCACAAAAATATATGACTACCGAATTATGGAAACGTAATCTAATAAGGAACGCAGATATAAATGCTTATCCACTTAATTTAATTACTGATATAGCATCGATGTTACCAAAGACAATACCTGATTCTGTAGTGGATTTTGCAGTGCTCGAATTTAGAAAAGACAGGAACGGTGATGCAATCTTCAGAAAACCAATATTTTTCAAGTATGATGGCCGGTTAGTTGACTTGTTTGGTAGCGAGAGAATTAAAATAAATGATACAAGTGCAATTAATGTTGCAGGTGGTGATTATTATGTTGTCATCAGACATCGCAATCATGCACCGGTTATTACCCAAGAACCACTTAGGATAATCAAAGAAAATAATACATTAGTCTATAATTTTAACGATCCAAAATTGATTGAGGGTGGAACAACGACCCTTAAATTAGTTGATTATGTAGATAACAAAAGAATTTATGCTATCAAGGGTGGATTTATACCCTATTCAAATGCTGACATCGTTAATATGATGAATATCACTATGTATTATACTAATCCTGTTTTCTGGGAAGAAAGTTGGAAAAAATTCACAAATATTGGATATATCAACACAGATTATAATCTTAGCGGCATAGTTAATACAAAGGATTTTAACATTAGCTGGAATAATAGAGGTAAATAATTGAAAATAGGACTATATATAGCATTTTTCTTTGTTATTCTGATTGCAGCAAGCAGTAATTTGTTTTCAGAAAAAGACACAATTGCCGTCGTTAAGGTGAAAAATGTGGAATACTTGTCCGATTATCAAGTAGTTTTCGACTTATATATTACACGTATAACCAATGATTGGGTAGCATTTGCCAACTCTACCTTTCAGCTATCATTTATTGATACAAATTTTAAATACAATGCAGCAGATGTACAAGTTGCATTACTGAAATCGGATTTGCCCCTTGACGTTCAACCTGGCTCTGCTTTGCCAACCGAGTATTATTTGATTGAACCGAAGGTGTTCCCCAATCGCATTAGCATAACAATTGTTGGTCCTGAAAAATTCGAAGATTGTATTAAAGTACCGTTAAATTCTGAAGTTTTACTTGGTACATTTAATTTAAGTGTTGGTGGAAATAAAATATTACCCAAAGATTTACTTTGGTTAAATCCTATTTATTGGTATCAAGCATGTGCTTACAAATTGGAGCAAGATTCATTGATTGAAAATACTATCCCATTTTATTACAAAAATGATAATATAAATATGGATGACGGCAAAAACCTTACATTCTCACTTCAATATGAACACAATCCCGAATCACGCTTTATCTTTGATGACTTTTGGGTTTTCTATACTGGACAAACTGTGGATAGTCTTGGCTGGAGCACAAGGGTTGAGAAAGATGTCCTTGGATTTACTGTAAAAAGGGGTGTCAAAACAAGTATTTTTGAAATTGAATATAAAGATATCATTGGAACTTGGCGATCGGGT
>CAYUZZ010000434.1:0-1024 GCA_964449505.1 uncultured Hyphomicrobiales bacterium
GGGTGACTCGGCAAATCTCAGTTTTAATTTTTTTGCTAAACTATCGAGTGAAGCTCCTGCTTGACATTGCTGTTCTATAGATTTTGCATTTCTGAAAATTTGAGAACGTGTTGAAGAGCTGACACTTGTGCTAATTTTAATTTCGCTATATTTCAGATCTTCGCTCTTTCTATCTACTACTTTGATAATATGATAACCAAACTGGGTTTCGACAGGTCCAACCAGTTCTCCGACTTTGGCAGCAAAAGCTGCATCTTCGAATGGTTTAACCATAGCACCAGGACCAAAATATCCCAAATCTCCACCATTACGAGCCGAACCCGGATCTTGGGAGTATTTTGCAGCAAGCACTTCGAATGGTTCTTTTCCTGTTTTTACTTCTGCAAAAATTTTGTTTGCTTCTGCCTTTGCACTATCATTATTATTATTTAAACTGATTAGAATATGGCTGGCCTTTACAACAACCTTTTGACCGCTTCTTTTGTCATCTAATCTTAGAAAAACAGTACCATCTGGCATATAAATAGGTCCTACCATACCTCTGGTAGGTACATCTGCAAAAAAGTTCAGAATTTGTGGATCAACATCGCTTACCATTTTGTAATCGTAAGTGACACCGCTATATTCATTTAGTTTAATTTCAAAAATCGAATCTTTTTCTTCGTTGGTTAACGCACTTGCCAAAGCAACTTTAATATTATCTATTCTTTTTTGTGCACGTGCCGAATCTTCAGCCGATGGTTGGATAGCAATAGCAATATATTTTAATTTTCTTTGTGCTTTTTGTTTAAAGTACTGCTTATTAGCATTATAATATTTCTCAATTTCTTCTTTAGGTATTTCAAGTTTATCCTGTGGAACATCTCTTAGCGATAACCCAATAAAATTGCCGTTAGCAATACTATTTTCATTCTTATACATCATTTCAGCAAAACCTGGGGTAATTAATCCCTTTGATGCAGTGATAGCAGTCTGCAATTCTTGTTGTTGCATAGTCTGACGAAGGTATTTTTCTATGTTGATC
>CAYUZZ010000434.1:1034-2650 GCA_964449505.1 uncultured Hyphomicrobiales bacterium
ATCTTTTCTGAACTGTGCAATAGCCTCTTGTTTTTGCTCAACGGGCATTTGTTCGCCTAGGTATTTAGCATAATTTTCGGGATTTGTAACTAATTCAACATATAGTTGTCTATTAAAATTTCCTAAGGAATCCGAGAAGGATTTTTTCAAAAAATCTGGTGGATTATCAATCATTTGTTCGCTGATAGTTTTGTCGCTAATCAAAATACCAACATGTTCTAATTGTTGCTTCAACAAAATCTCATCTACCATCATATCCCAAACTCTTTGTCGGATCATATTATTGTCAATTTCTGTATTTTGACCCTGCTGTGCCATTTGTCGCCTTTGATTCTCTTCTTCTTCTCTGACTCTGGTCTCGTAATCAACATACATAATCTCAACGCCATTTACCTTTCCTATAACCTGCGAGGAAGAACTTCCCAAAGCCCCTCTTAATCCATCAATTACTGTAGGATCTCCTAAAGTAAAAAATGCTACTAGCAAAAAGGCAAAAATTCCAAATACATAAGGTGAAATTTTCCTAATTTGTTGTAAAGTACCCATTCTTTTAAAAACTCCTCTTTAATAATAAATTTTTTATAATCACTTTTATTCAAACTACAAAATTAATAAATATTGAGTTAATTTCAAGAATATTTGTGAATATTATGTGCAATGTTGTTAAATAGTTAATTTGTGTGTTTTATTCAATATATAGTAAAATCTAGTAAGAAGTAGAACTGATGTGACAATTAAGGCTATCAGATAACCATACCATACACCAAAGGCTCCCAACTCAAATGTCTCGGAGAGTAGATAGCAAGAAGTGATGCCAACAATCCAATAGGAAATGAAGGATATGAAGGTTGGAATTTTTACATCCTTGATGCCTCTCAATGCACCTTGAGCCGAAGCCTGCAAACCATCAAATATCTGAAAAAAAGCAGCTATTATTAATAACTTGCCTGTTATTTCTACTACTTCCATCTCATTGATAAATAATAATGGTATGCTAAAACGGAATATATAAAAAATAACTGCTGTTATTGACATGGATATTGCCACCATAATAAAGATGGAATTTGCCACACCTTTTAGTTCAACAAATTTTCGTTCACCTAATAAATTACTAAGTCTAATTGTGCCGGCACTCGCCAAACCGGAAGCAGCCAGAAAAGTGAATGAAGCTAATGTCAACGCAATTTGGTGAGCTGCCAATGAATACTTACCCGACCATCCTACCATTATGGCACCCACTGAAAATACAGTTATTTCCAATAAAAATTGTAATCCGATGGGAATTCCCAATTTCAAAATCATTTTTATTTGGACTAAGGAATACTTGCTCGATTTAAGAAATTTGAGATATATTTTGTAATTCTCAGAAAAATTGAAATATACCATAAAACTAATCGCCATCGTTATTCTCGCAATTAGAGTTGCAATTCCAGCGCCGAGTAATTTAAGTTCGGGGAAAATCCAAATTCCATATATCAAAAAATAATTAAGAATTATATTCAATAAATTGCAAGCTAAGCTAATAATCATCGCTGGTTTGGTATTTGATAGACCTTCTGTAAATTGTTTGTAAGTGATGAAAACCATATACGGAATCGAAGAAAGTGCTAAAGTGA
>CAYUZZ010000435.1:0-910 GCA_964449505.1 uncultured Hyphomicrobiales bacterium
TTATCATAAAATTTTGCCATATCAGAACTTGTATCTTACTCCAAATGATGCAAAAATCCCACGTTCTTTGTACCCATTCCAAATATAAATGTCTGAGTTCAATAGATTATCAAAATTAGCATTTATTTTCAATTTTTCCAATATATTATATTCTAATCCAAGTTTCACATTTGTATAGGCATCTATAAATTTCGAATTATCTAAATCTACATATCTTTGCCCTATATAATCGAAACCAATTATTGTGCCAAATTTTTCAGACCAATTTCTGGTATAAGATGAACCAAAAGTTATTTCGGGTGTATAAGGTATCGATTTGGAAGTAAAATCGCTTAAAGTGCTTTGTATAGCAGTCAGATTTGCAGAAATTTTATCTACATTAGTTAAATTATAATTGCCTTCGAAAACTGACTTAATTATTGTACCAGTTTGGTAAGATATATCAAAACTGCCGTTTGATGACGAAATGGTATTAATATAAACAGGAATTCTATCAGAGTGATTCAAGTTAAATTTAGCGGAAATAACTAATTCCTGGTCAGGATGAAATTCGATAATTCCATCAAGATTAAGTATGTTATAACTATAATCAAAATCTGTAAAATTAGATAAGTAAGGATTCTGGTAAAAATTGTCTGTTAGAGTCTTTCTTTCCAGTCCACTGTTAATATTGCCTTTAAGAGTAAATAACTTGTTCATTCTGTATTCGATGCTCCCAGCAAGCAATAAGCCGCCTCTGTCCACATTGGATTTATTTCCTGCCATTTGCAAACCGGCGTTTCCTCGCAGGGAAATATCAGCAGTTAATAGCGATATTTCTCCATCGAATTGTATAAAATTTGCACTGGCACCTGCAATTGAATGTAAATCTAAAATTATATTACCTGCCAAAAGCAGCTTATCAAAATAT
>CAYUZZ010000435.1:920-2645 GCA_964449505.1 uncultured Hyphomicrobiales bacterium
TTAAAATTATTATCAGCAGTATTGATTTCATTTGCAGAGAATTGCAGCCCGCTAAAACCTATACCTGTATTAAACTTAAATCCAGCATAATTTCCATCAACATTGATATTTGCAATGAAATGGTTAGCTGTTCTTTCTGCAGGATTAGTGGGATTAGAATAAAGCCAATAGTTTCTGTTATGATATTCAATATTAGTTCTTGTGCGGCTTCCACCAAAAATGAAAAATTTAAGTGGTGCAATATAGTCTGATGTTAATTGTAAATTTGCACCGGTAAAATTGGCTTTATCTAAATGTCCGGAACCGAAATCAAAATCCCCATTTAAATCTACATTATATCCTTCGAGGTTTGAATTGAACGCACCATAAATATTCCCAGTTGAATACCTCCCAAAATTAGCTCCCAAGTAGCCATTGGCTATATTTTGTTTGTAGGATTGTGGTATTATTTCATTTGTATTGATTAAAATAGATGGCTGCTTATCTAATGAATTTACTGAATCCAACAAACCTGCATCTAAAGATTTAGGTTTTGATGGGTCTTGTTTAATTCCAGTTGCAACATCTAATTGTAATTTGCCTTGGATAATGAAATTGGGTAATTCCAAAGGCTCAGATTTTGTTGTCTGTTCTTGCTGTGCAAACATAATCGTAATAGAGTAGAAGCAACTTATGATTAAGATTTTAATAATTAATTTAATTTTCATATTATCCTCATCAGTTTTTCTTTAATCTTTTAAGCCTGCTCTTGGCTGTTTTCCCAAAATCATCGTCAGGTCTTATAACCAGCAAGGCATTGTAAATATCTTTGGCAGCATCAATTTTGTCAGTTTTTTCGTACGCTTCACCTAAATTTAGCAATGCCAACGAATACCAATCTTCAAATCCTTCGAACTTTTCTTTTACGATTAGGAAATTCTCTATAGATTTTTCATAATCTTTATCTCTAAAAAATAACTCTCCAATTCTATACTGTGCTTCGGATGAGATCTTAGGATTATCTAAAATATTGGAAATAATTTTAAAATAATATCTTGCCGAGTCATATTGTCCATTTGCTCTATAATGCATAGCAATTCGGTAGATGCTTTGGTCACCCCAATCAGATTCGGGATAATCTCTGTGAACTTGAAGAAACAAATTAAGAGCAGATAGAGTATCACCCTTTTTATACTTTATAACAGCTCTTTCGAAACTTGATTGTGATGCAAAATCAGTTTTAGGATATTGAATAGCAAGTTTTGATAATATAGAATCCGCAGAGGCAATATCAGCCATCTCGATATGTAGCAATCCATTCTCCAGCATAGCTGTTGGTGCCCATTCACTGTTAGGATAGTATTGCTGGATTGCCTTAAAAATTTCAATTGCCTTGTCGGTATTGTTAAGATTAACATAACTTTTTGCCATCATAAGCATCACTTCTGGTGTGTTCTCGTCCTGGGGGTGTTGGTCAATAAATTTCTGAAATTCAACTACTGCATCTCCATATTTATTACCCTGATAGAACATCTCGCCAATTTTTTTCTGAGATACGGGGGCAAAAGGACTTTCTGGATTTGATTCAACATACTTGTTGGCGATATCAATGGCTTCATTTTCACGTCCCAATGCTATCAAACAATATTGAATACTTTTTATTGACTCTGGTGCCAGAGAATTGCCCGGGTATTGCTCTATTACAATTTTGTAATGATTAATCCCTTGTTCGTAATCACCCATATT
>CAYUZZ010000436.1:0-2634 GCA_964449505.1 uncultured Hyphomicrobiales bacterium
AGGTTTGGGATATTCTTGCCAAAGTGATAGAAGGTCATCCTGTAATGCTTAACCGTGCCCCAACACTACATAGATTGGGAATTCAGGCATTCCAACCTAGATTGATTGAAGGAAAGGCTATCCAATTGCATCCTTTGGTTTGTACTGCATTCAATGCCGATTTTGATGGTGACCAAATGGCGGTGCACGTTCCTATTAGTTACGAGGCTCAGTTAGAGGCAATGCTTCTAATTCTTGCTCCCCATAATATTATGCATACCCAAAATGGCGACCCTATTGCCGTTCCGTCACAGGATATGGTTTTGGGTGTATATTATTTGACTAAACAAAAAGTTAATGGTAAAGGTGAGGGCAAAATTTTCGCCTCCACAGACGAGGTAATTATTGCTCTTAATTCTGAAGCTGTCGAAATTCACACTAAAATTAAATTCCGTTTCGAGGGTAAACTAATTGAAACTACAGTCGGTAGGGTTATATTTAATCAAATTGTTCCGCACAAATTAGGCTTTTTGAATGAATTACTAACCAAAAATCGTCTTCGCGAAATTATTGGAACTTGTTTCAGATCTGCAGGGCTGGCAGAAACAGTAGAATTTCTTGACAATATGAAGGAACTTGGTTTCTTTTATGCTACCAAGGGTGGATTATCAGTATCAATTCATGATGTTGTTATTCCAGATGTTAAGAGACAAATAATTATTAATGCACAAGGGAAAGTTGATAAAATTGAAGAAGCATATATCAGTGGTGTAATTAGTGCTGGTGAACGCTATAATAAAATTATAGATATTTGGTCAACTGCAACCAATACAGTTGCAGACAAGCTATATACTGAATTAAAGCAAGATAAAGGTGGATTTAATACATTTTGGATGATGTTAGATTCTAAAGCTCGTGGTTCTAAAGAGCAAATCAGGCAGTTAGCTGGTATGCGTGGCTTGATGGCTAAGCCTAAAAAATCATTATCTGGTTCTACTGGAGAGTTAATCGAGAACCCAATTATTGCCAACTTCAAAGAAGGTCTGTCTATCCTTGAGTATTTTATCTCTACCCATGGTGCTCGTAAAGGTCTTGCTGACACTGCCTTAAAAACTGCCGATGCAGGCTATTTAACAAGAAGACTTCACGATGTGGCTCAGGATGTGATTATCTCTGGTATGGACTGTGGCACTATTCGTGGTGTTGATATGACTGCCCTAAAAGAAGGCGAGGAAATTAAGGAGAAATTATCAGAAAGAATTGTGGGGCGTGTTGCCTTGCGTGATATTATTGACCCATTAAACGATGAGTTAATTTTGAAGGGTGGTAGCGTTGTTGATGAGGTTGTTGCTGCCAAAATTGATAGTACTTCTATAGATTCTGTTCTGATTCGTTCGGTATTAACTTGTGAATCTAAACGGGGTGTTTGTGCTAAATGCTATGGTAGAAATTTGGCTACTGGAAAGCTTGTTGATATTGGTGAGGCAGTTGGTACAATTGCTTCTCAGTCAATTGGCGAACCCGGTACTCAGCTGACATTGCGTACCTTCCATACTGGTGGTACTGCTGCACTTGTAGCATCACAATCAACCATTGTATCAAAGTTTGACGGTATTGTTCAATTTGAGAAAGTGAAAACAATTACTTACGAGGAGGACGAGGATCAGGTAACATTGGCTATTAGTGGCTCTGGCGTAATTAATATTGTTGAATCAGACAGCAATAGAATTTTGACAAAATATGATTTAACTTATGGTGCTGCACTTAAAGTAAAAGATGGCGAAGCTGTCAAAAAAGGTCAATTAATTTACGAATGGGACCCTTACAACTCTACTATTGTGACCGAATTTGCTGGTCGTATTAGATACAAGGACTTACAACTCAATATTACTTATCGTGAAATTAATGATGAGCAAACAGGTCACATTGCAAAAATTGTAATTGATTCTAAGGATAAAAATAAATTACCTGCTATTGAAATAATTGGCGATGATGGTGAAATAAGACGTACTTATAACATTCCATCAAGAGCACAATTAAGAGTTGATGATAATGATTTGGTGGGCGTTGGTACTCCTTTGGTTAAAATGCCCCGTAATCTTGGCAGAACAAGAGATATAACTGGTGGTTTGCCACGCGTAACTGAATTATTCGAAGCTCGTTCTCCACAAAATCCAGCTGTAGTTTCCGACATTGATGGTATAATCAGTTTCGATAAGCAAAAAAGAGGTCAAAGAATTATTAACGTTACTTCCCTTGATGGTATTACAAAAATGGAATATAGTGTTCCAAGTGGACGCTATATTTTGGTTCAGGAAGAAGATATGGTCAGGTCTGGAGACCGCCTTACTGAGGGTTCTATCAATCCTCACGATATTTTAAGGATTAAAGGTTCTAATGCTGTTCAAGAATATCTTGTAAATGAAATCCAGGAAGTGTACCGTATGCAAGGCGTAAAAATCAATGATAAGCATATCGAAGTAATTGTTCGCCAAATGTTGCAGAAGATTAGAATTGTTGATTCCGGTGACTCTTCATTCTTAGAAAATGATCACATTGATAAATTAAGATTCTTGCATGGTAATACCGAGATTAAAAATATGGTTGTTATCTCCGAAAAGGGTGGCTCAAGATTCAATGAAAATCAGATGATAA
>CAYUZZ010000437.1:0-2632 GCA_964449505.1 uncultured Hyphomicrobiales bacterium
ATAAGTGAGCATATTTCATTATCAAATTATTTGGATTCCACATTTTCCTCACAAAAGGAAAATTTATCGGATGTTTATCTATCGAACAATAAAATAATTAAAGTTTATATTCTTCCTATCAAATCCCCACTTGGTGTATTATTAGCCTTTTACATTCAGTTAGATGATTTATCTGAAGATTTGCTTAAAGATAGAGCAAAAACATTGGCACATTCAATTTTGAAAGTTGCTCACGAAATTAAGACGCCACTTTCTTCTGTACTGTTAAGCTTGGATTCTTTAGAAGACAATTTAAATAATGCGGGCGACAAACAATCAACTGCGGATGATTTTCTTGTTGCAAGAAATGAAATTGACAGAATAAAAAAATTTATTAATAACTTCCTCAAATTTGCAAATATGGCTGAACCACAAATTGAAGAGTGCGCTCTCAAGGAAATAATAAATGGTGCTCTGTTAAAATTTTCGATATACATTTCGAAAGGAATGCTAATTGATATAAATATAGATGATAAAATAATTGTTCTTGCTGATACTTATCAAATAGTTGAAGTTTTTCAAGTACTAATTGAAAACAGTATTGATGC
This sequence comes from uncultured Hyphomicrobiales bacterium, assembly GCA_964449505.1. Classification (GTDB taxonomy): domain Bacteria; phylum Bacteroidota; class Ignavibacteria; order Kapaibacteriales; family UBA2268; genus JBDHXE01. Next base: position 588 of record CAYUZZ010000437.1, read on the forward strand.
ATTACATGGAGAAGGACAGATAAAAATATATGCTATAAATGAAAACACAAAATATGTAAAAATTACTATTAGTGATAATGGTGAAGGTATAAATGAAGACCAACTTCATTCAATTTTTCAGCCTTATATGACAACAAAAAAAGATGGTACAGGAATGGGATTAGCGATTGCAAAGAAAATTTTAGAAGATCATGGAAGCAAATTTGAAGTAAAATCCGAGGTAGGGAAAGGAACTGAGTTTAGTTTTAGTCTTAAGACAATATAAGATCCATTTGCCAAGGTTAAGTGAGTAAAAATTAAAGCAAAAGAGGAACAATGAACACAAAAAAAATTTTAGCAGTAGATGATGATCAACCTTTTCTTCATTCATTAGAAAAAGTGTTGACTTCTTTGGGTTATTCGGTTATTACCGAAAATGCTTCGACTGAAGTAGCAGAAAAAGTGAAAGCAAATGGATTTGATGTTGTATTATTAGATGTAAAAATGCCAGGGCTAAATGGAATAGAGTTATTGGAAGAAATTCACATACACGATCCGTCACTTCCAATAATAATAATTTCGGGCCAAAGCACAATAGATATTGCGGTTGAAGCTATGAAATTAGGCGCTTTTGATTTTATTGAAAAACCTATTGATAAAAAAAGGATAGAGGCTGTTTTAAGAAATGCATGTAATTTTAGTCGGTTATCTAAAGAGAATATTTTTTTAACAAACGAAATTGCCGCCAATTTTGAGATGGTTGGTGAATCCAGAGAAATGAAAGTAATTTTTGAAAAAATAAATTCAATTGCTAAAACAAATGCGAGAGTGCTTATTACAGGAGAAACTGGAACAGGTAAAGAATTAGTTGCTCGTGCAATACACATGAATAGTAACCGAGCAGATCAACCATATATAAAAGTTAATTGTGCAGCCATTCCAGCCGAATTATTAGAAAGTGAACTTTTTGGACATACAAAAGGCTCATTTACTGGGGCTAGTGGAGATAGAGTTGGTAAGTTTAAGGCTGCAAATAACGGGACTCTATTTTTAGATGAAATAGGTGATATGAGTTATAATTTGCAAGCAAAAATATTGCGAGTTTTAAGCGAAGGCGAAATAGAAATTATTGGGACAAACAAAACACAAAAAATTGATGTCAGAATAATTGCTGCTACCAATAAAATACTTTCAAACGAAATTAGTAATGGTAATTTTAGAGAGGATTTATTTCATAGATTAAATGTAATTAATATTAAGATTCCACCTTTAAAAGAGCGAAAGGATGATATAAAACCATTGTTATACCACTTTTTATTGCATTTTAATTCTGTTTACAATAAAAGAATCCGTGGATTTAGTACAAGAGCTATATCCATTATGTCAAAATTTGATTGGAAAGGGAATGTTCGTGAACTGAAAAATTTTGTTGAAAAACTTGTAATATATTCTAACAATGATTTTTTAGAAGTTAAGAATGTTTTAGAATTGTTGGATGAAACAAAAAAGGAATCCAAGAATGAAGATTCATTAGAATTGAAGGAGGCAAAATTAAAATTTGAGAAAGATTACATAACCAATTCTTTGGCTATGCATGATGGGAAAATTTTGGAAACAGCCGATAGTATTGGTTTAGATCGCTCTCATCTTTTCAAAAAAATGAAGGCACTTGGGATTGATAAAGTTGAATTTGGGAAATAAGGGCAAATAATTTAGATTGTCAAATTGTAAGACACTTTCTTGCGTTAGGGATTGAAGCGGGAACACGTGTAATAATCTTCTTGTTAGCAATGACAAGAATAAAGCAATGGGATATAAAGAAATTATGGAAATTTAAGATGCAATTACACGTGTTGGAATGGAAAGCACGTTAAAACGCCCAGAAAGAGAACAATATTTAGTAGATATTTTTAACATGAAGTGTTTTTTTTGTTCTTGGAAAATAGGGCTTATTTTTTATAATTTATATTGGTAAAGATAAATATAAGTATAGGTTCAGTTATGGAATTAGATATTCAAAATGAAAAGATAGAGTTGATACAATGGTTAACAACCTTGAACGACCA
>CAYUZZ010000438.1:0-2629 GCA_964449505.1 uncultured Hyphomicrobiales bacterium
ATAACAAAGAAAAAAGTACGCGATGCTAATAATGAACTTAAGAAAAGAAATCTTGAACTTGCTGAATTTAGACCTGCAGAACCTGCAATTGCCGAACCTATTCTTTTGGGTATTACACAGGCATCTCTTACTACTGAAAGTTGGTTGTCTGCTGCTTCGTTCCAAGAAACCACAAGAGTACTTTCTGATGCTGCTGTTGCCGCAAAAGTAGATAATCTGATTGGTCTGAAAGAAAATATTATTCTGGGCCAATTGGTTCCGGCTGGTACTGGACTAAGACATTATCAGGATATGACAGTATATTCCCAAGTAGGCAATATATTTGGAAATAAACACTATGACGATGCTGATGATTCCAATATTAATGTGGAAGAAGAGTTCGCTAAAGTAGAAGTTGAAGAAAACACTAAATAATTAAATTTGGTATATTTAAATTTCAATTACAAAGGCTACCCCAAAAGAGTAGCCTTTGTTTGTTATTAAGATGAAAACCAACCTAAAATTATTTCCCCCTGTATATTATATTTAATCTCTTATCTGATACTTTCCGTGATATTAAAGATAAATTTCTGAAAGCATAACAGCATCACATAGACTTAATTGGAGATTATGAAGAAATATAATATGATAAGCTTATCTATTTTTTAAGAAAATAGGCTTATAAAGCCAGCCTTTGTCTTCTGTATAATTATCATTGATAATTTCTTAACAATGTATTTCTAAAATATGAAGAATTATTAGATTTCAATTGTCTATAAGCATATAGGATTGAAATAAATTAAAAAAGTTATTTTAAAATTGTAAAAACAGATTTTTTTGAGATATTTAAACAGTAAAATTTGTATTATGAATTTGGTAAATCATAACATGATTGAATGGAGGCAAGAAAGAAGTTCGGTGAAATCGGATGATTATTTCTATATTTTTAGCCTATTTCAAACTTTTTTTAAAAAATATTGACAAAAATGAAAAAAGTATTTTAGTTATTGAGTTGAAAGTTATTGTGTTAAGAAGTTTGATATTAGGAAAAAAGTTAATATTTTTGATAAAAGATGTGGTTTAAAGAACTTTTCAACTAAGTAACTTTATAACTTTGAACTGAAAAGTCGGGAGCAAAAAGCCCCGTGATTATATTATTAATTTTAGGTGTTTCAATTATGAAACGAAACCAAAAAACAAGAGCATGGCTCTTATCCTTTTCGGCACTGGTATTATTGCTTATGTCTAACCTATATCCTATAAAATCGGAGGAACCATTGAAATTGAAATGGGATAAAGCAGGTTTATCTTTCGAAAGGATTTGTAAACCTGGTAAATTAGTAGTAGGTGGTGACCGACTAATTGACCTTACTAACGGGGAGGAGATTTATAGGATGAACCCTGATTCTAATGATAATGGTATTTACCCCAACTATTACGGTGACAAATTCTACATTTTTGATTATGTATGGGGAAGAAAAGACAATTATATGAGAGAATATGACACTAAAACAAGACAATTTATTAGAAAATACATGAATGCTAACCACACTATGAGCCCTGAAGATGATTTTGGAGTTTATAATTTTGATGCTAAATCATTTATTTTTAAAAAAGCATTAACAGGGGAATTGCTTGATAGTGTTTATTATCCTTCTGCAAAATTTAATAATGAAAAGTCAGAATTTTCTTATGAGGGTAGATATTTTGCAATTACATTATATACAGCCACTAACCCCCAAGTTCCATACTTCTATCTCTACGACCGCACAAGTAAAGAATTTATATTTGAGGGTAAGAAAGATTTTGTATATTGTCTTTTCAATAATTCTAGTAAAATAGCTTATGCCGAGAATCTAAAACTTGATGGGGATGATGCAACTTATAGCTATATCAGAATTTATGATCTTGACCAAAGAAAAGTTATTCAGGATATAAAAATTGCAAAAGAAGGTGTTCTATATTTATCTTTGAGAAGTGATGATAAAATGATTGTTTATGGATTAAAATTAGCCGAGAGTGGTGTTAGGTTTTACAACATAGAAGAAAATAGAAGTATCGATTACATTGCAAAAGCATCTACAATACAATACTCTGATGAAAAAATGCTATACAGTGTATTAAGTATGAGAGGATATGAATTCGATTGGACGGTTGATGTTGAAGATAATCAAATTAATGAAATAGAAGAAATAACAGTATTTCCAAACCAAACTAGTGGATTAGTGAATATTCCAATAAATTGTCATTCCAGTGTTACTTATAAAATATTTGACATAAATGGAATTTTAATAAAAAGTAATCTTGTAAATTCTCCATCTGTATCAAATCTTTTAACAATAGACTGTTCGGATTTATTAAAGGGCGTTTATACAATCCAAATTATTTGTGATAAAAATATTTATCAATATCAACTTGTTAAAGGAGAATAAGATTATGAAAAAGCTCTTAATTATTTGTTTATTATTACTAACATACACGAATATATTTGCTCAAGACAAAGAGCCAACTGCTTGGGAATTTAGGTGGGGTACAGTCAATACACAAAGGGTGTTCGATTTAGATTATTTCATACAAGATACTTTTCATTTTGGATTTCAGTGGGCAGCAAGCAAATTAATGAATGATTCATTAAAGAATAATTGCTTTG
>CAYUZZ010000439.1:0-2623 GCA_964449505.1 uncultured Hyphomicrobiales bacterium
TTAAATAATCTACCTGCATTATTGTATTCAGCAGATGCATTCATCAAATATAATGCTGCTGATACATGCGGAGCAAATGATCCTTTATCCGAATTGAATTCTTGATTTTGTGAGGTATCATCAGTTAGGCTTCCTCCATTGTTAGGTCCATGACCCCATTCATACTCACTTAAATGCCCATCTCCATTTACATCCGTAGAATTAAACCCTTGATTTATTTTGTTTACATCATTAGAATTTAAATATTCCTTAAAGTTATTTTTATAAATGCTGCTTAATAAATTGGTCATAAATATAGGAGCAATTAAATTTAGTCTGGACAGCTCAGAGCCATCAACTAATTTTACTTTCTCTCTGGGAATACCATTTTTATCCAGCATTTTTAATATTTGTTCAATACCAGCCTGATAACTTCCGGAGCCACTTACCTCTTTACCCAAAGTCTTTAACAGAATTTCAGCACCCAAATTATGACTTTCTTTGTTAATTACCTGAATGATTTGATCTAATGAAATTGATTCGTTTACTATGATAGGGCTTAGTTTCGAGTAATCTATTTTATCAGTTAAATCATCAGAGGATATTAACGAACCATTAAATTTAATGCGATAATTCCGCAATGAATTTGCAAATAAATTCAGGAAGAAGAGCGTTGGTTCCTCAATCGTTACATCAAGGTATTGTGGTTTTGAATATTTTGATATTAAACCATTTAGTTCAATGAAATTCGAGCTAATATCCCTACTGAAATTAATTTCATTTTGATATTTGGTATCGAATGTTTTAACTTTGTTGATTATCCTGATGAAATTGTTTTCTGGGTAAATTGCTATTTTTGCATAATCTCCAGAAGAATCAGCAGGATTGATTTTGATAGAAATAGTGTTGTCGTTAATTGGAAGTGAGCTTACTTGAGCTGAATAAGGATATTTAAAATCATCCCAAGCCCACCCCAAAGGATATTTCATATTATCAAAGTATGAGTCATCTCCAATAATATTTCCTTTAATTGAATTAATCCCTACAGAATCAAGTTGAGTAACCCATTTTTCAAGGAAACTAAGTGGATTGGGACAAAAGAACTTAGAAAGGGTAGGGTCGGCGCCACCTCTGATAATAATGTTACCTTCAAATTCACCACTTTGGTTCAAAGTACCATCTAAGTAAATTTTAGTATAAAACTTAAAATCTTTGCCAAGTTGTTCCAATGCAGCACTTGTTGTTATGATTTTTTGTATAGAAGCAGGTATAAAATTTTTAGTCTCATTTTTTAAATAATAGTATTTATCACTTTGAACTGATTGAATACAAACCCCTATTTGAGCATTTGCCAGTTCTTCACAATTGAGTAAAGCATCTAAATCTACACCAAGTTCAAAAAGTTCATTACTGAATTGAATTGAATCGAGATTTGCGGATGCAAACCCGCTAATTACTACAGCCAAAAATATTATTAGGATTTTTCTTATCATTTAACAAAAGTAATTAAATATAAAGTTTCTACCGAAAATTTCTTTCTAATAAGAACGTTTATGTTAAGTATTTTTTGTAAAACTTAAATAGGATTTCTATGAGCGAAATTACTTCAAACAACGTACAGGAATTTGAATATAAAGCAGAGATGAAACAGTTATTAAATATTATTATTCACTCTTTATATACTCACCCTGAAGTATTTTTGAGGGAGTTGGTGTCTAATGCCTCTGATGCACTTAATAAAATGAGGATTGTAAAGCTTAAAAATGAGAATATTTTGCAAGCCGAAGATGAATTAAAAATAATTGTGTCTGTTGATAAAGCAAATAAATCCTTTGCAATTGAGGATAATGGTATTGGAATGACAAAAGATGACCTCATCAACCAAATTGGAACTGTTGCAAGTTCAGGTACTTTAAAATTCCTTGCTGATCTTAAAAATAATAATCAGGAAGTCAATGAAAGTCTCATTGGCAAGTTTGGTGTGGGGTTTTATAGTATTTATATGGTAACTGACGAAGTAACAATTGAAACCAGGAACGCCTTTAATGATTCGACTGCTTATAGATGGACTTCAAAAGGTGAATCAAATTTCACTATAGAGGAAATTGAGAAAGAAAAACGCGGTACTGTTATATCATTCAAGTTCAAAGAAAGTGCTGAAGAATTTGCTGATGAATACAGATTAAAAGAAATTTTAAATAAATACTCTAATTTTGTGGATTTTCCAATTTTTGTAAATGAACAGATTGTTAACAAAGTTCAAGCAATATGGCATAAAAAGAAAGAAGACATTAGCAAAGAAGAAGCCAACGAGTTTTATAAATTTATAACTAGTGATTACAAGGAACCGTCAGATTATTTTACTGTTGCAATTGAAGGTAATATAAATTTTAAATCGCTACTTTTTATTCCATCTCAAGCACCCATGAATCTTTTTCAAGATTTGAACGATAGTGGATTACAACTTTATACTAATAAGGTACTGATTCAGGATAATTCAACTGAATTACTTCCCGATTATCTAAGATTTGTACGCGGTGTATTGGATACAGAGGATATATCTTTGAATGTGTCGAGAGAAGTAGCACAGAATACTCCCGTTCTATCCAAAATACGAACAATATTAACTACAAAAATATTAAAT
>CAYUZZ010000440.1:0-2621 GCA_964449505.1 uncultured Hyphomicrobiales bacterium
GTTATTGTCACTTACAATTCCTTCGTAAATTTCTTTATTCAAGGAATCTTCGTTCATATAAGAATTAATTTTGGCTATAGATGTTGTCTTAATAACTGTCATTTGTGGATTTGAGACTATTTTGAACCCAGCCTTCCATATCCTATAAATATAATCTTCACTCGGGAAAACAATCATTTCTTTTGCAGGTCTCCAATATCCAATCTTATGTGGAATTACATTTTTAAGTAACCATGCGCTTGCGGGAACTACAATTCCAGGGCGGTAAACACCTTCGGGTGTATTGCAAATAACACTTTTTTCGTTAAAATTACCATAAAGCCCCATCAATGAATAAACCATATCTGCTTCGCACGAATTAAGTCTTGACAAGGAAGATTCCAAATGGTCTGGCAACCAAATATCATCGTGGTTAAGAAAGGCAATAAAGTCCCCTTTTGCCTTTTTCATTCCAATACTATTAGGTAATGACTGCTCTCCAAAATTCTGGGGTAAGTTTTCGTAAGAAATTCTGGAATCATTAAAAGAATGGACGATATCTTCAGTATTGTCGGTACAATGGTCACCCACAACTATTAACTCCCAATTATCGTAACTTTGAAATAGTACAGACAAAATGGAATAGTATAGAATCTTACTTCTATTGTAAGTAGCAGTAATTATACTTATAAGTGGTTTCTTCATGTATTTTAAATAAAAACTGCTACCCAAAACGGATAGCAGTAATATATATTCTAATTATTTTATTTCTGTAATTATCTTAGTACTTGCATTTTGATAAGTTTTTGAGTGTTAGCAAAAGTAAGTCTTGCGAAATAAATTCCAGCATTAACTCTGTTGCCGTTATCATCAGTACCAGCCCAATTGGTTTCGTAAGTACCACGTTCCAAGATACCATTATCAAGTATAGTACTTACCAAATATCCTTGAATATCGTAAATTTCAAGTTTAGTTTTGCCACTTGCATTTACTTCAAATTTGATATTAGTACTTCCCATAAAAGGATTAGGGAAATTTTGATGAATAATTACATCACTTGCATCACTACTAATTGACTTCACGCTTCCAGTTCCGTGAGGATCGGCTCCGTGACATTGCTCACAAGTCATATTTGCCATAACATCATAGAATGCACTAACTCCGTGACATGCCAGACAACCCTTGTTAGACTCGGGAACAGCCCATGTTTGTTGGAAAGTTTTATCGTACCAAGCATTCAAAATTTCTACAGTTTTACCTGCAACATCAGCGCAAATACGACCACATCTTTCTTTACGTTCAATATCACCAACTTTTTTATTTGCAGCATGTGCCCAAAGTGAAACTGAAGTATGACATAAAGGGCTACTTGATATACTTTGAGGTAAATCACCATCAAATTTGTGTGACTCGAATTCGCCAGCAATAGCCATTTGATTTGAATTAGTTGAAGGTAAAGGTTCTTGAGTGTACCATCCCCACAATTCATTAATCAGTGCAGTAGAATCCAATTTTGGTGTTACCATACTGATTAAAGCTGCTCCACCATTTAATGTGCCACAAAGAGTACCCCAGCCTGCACCACCACCACGACCATAAAGTAAAATTTCTATTGGTATATTTGTCCAAGGTTCTCCAATCTGCTCTTGCAAAGCATTAACAATTGCTCCAAAAGTACCAGAACCACAATCTTTATCAGCATAGTAAAGTTTGTGAGCTCTTTTCATAACATCTTTTGAGTCTAGTTTAACATAAGGAAAGGGCCAAGTTGCCGCTGTTGGTTCGGCAAATAATTTATTACCAGATATTGCACTGATTCCTGCTAATCCTACAGCAGTTCCTGCTGCATATTGAGCTGTTTTTTTTAGGAACTCTCTTTTTGTGAGTAAACTTTGTTCCATTTCCTAACTCCTTTTAAAAGTGAAAAATATAGAATAAAAAATCAATATAACTTATTAATAATATTACTTAATAACAATATGTAAAATTAAATCATTTATAAATAACTAACAAAAACATAAACGAAAATTCAATTTGATGTAACCCAAATGTTGTTAAAAGATGATATTTGTTAAAACAAAGTGATGCAAATTTAATATTTATGTTATTTTTGTATCATAAAGAGAATGAATTAGATATATATATTTAAATTAAGTGGAGGATTGATGAGAAAATATAAAATAGCTTGGCTACCAGGCGATGGAATTGGCGGGGAAGTACTCGAAGCATTAAAAATAACTTTAGATAAATTGGATTTTAATGCTGAATATATTAATGGTGATATTGGATGGGAATTTTGGTGCAATGAAGGCGATTCATTACCAAAAAGAACAATGGAATTGTTGAACAGTGTCGATGCGGCAATTTTTGGAGCTATTACTTCAAAGCCTGTGAAAGCTGCAGAAGCAGAACTAATACCAGAATTGAGAGGGAAAGGACTTGTTTATCGTTCGCCGATAGTAAGAATGCGCCAGGAGTTGGATTTATACTGCTCGCTTCGTCCAACTAAAGCATATCTTGGCAATCCTCTTAACTTTAGAGATGATATTGATATAATTATGTTCAGAGAAAACACTGAAGATTTGTATAGTGGAGTTGAATTCAATACTGTTCCCGATAAATTGAAGGCAGTTATTGCTGAA
>CAYUZZ010000441.1:0-2593 GCA_964449505.1 uncultured Hyphomicrobiales bacterium
TCATCATAAATAAACGCTCCATCTTTACGCTGGTCATGTGAGAAAAGTTGAACACCAAATTCACTTTTTGTATAATCTGATCCTATTTCATATAAACTGCCATAAAATGGGACTTTAACAAATGAGTTTTCTAGTAGATTTATAGAAAATGTTGACCCACTTTGAACTGACGGTTGTACACCAGACGATGTAATAGTACTCCTATTTGTTTTATTTTTTATCTTACTAGAAGGTAATATCTTATACCAACTCCCTAAAGTACTATAATTAATTTCCCATTTGGAATCTTTTTTAAGTTTTATTTCTTCATTTTTTATAAAAGTTAAATTATTGTCTGTTTTGTTAAATATAGCACAAAAGGCTGTTGCAAAGTTATTTTCATAATAAATACTATCCACAACTATATACAAACGATTGTTTTCAGTTTCAAAATTATACTTTAATAATTCACTTTCTAAATTTTTAATTTTATTATTAATTAAATACTCATCACTTATTCTCGACGTTACAGTTACATTTTGCGAAAAAAGAAAAGAATAGTTAACCATTACAATAATGAATGCTATAAACAACTTTGCTTTTTTTTGTAAATACATGTTCCCTCCATTTAATTAATAGGTATAATAATTGTTTTTGTGTCTACATGATCTTTCCCTTCACCTTTAGTTGCGAGTAAAAACAATTTTCCAGCTAAATTACATTTTACTCTAGCTGAATTCTCAATAAAAATATCTTTACTTTTTATTTCCTCGATATTGAAGATAGTTTTATTCTTATTTTTTGTATAAAAATTAAAAGTCATAATTTCTGCATCATTACAAATAAAAACATTATTCATATTGTCAATTCCTATAATGTACCATTGATCTTGACGGCTAATTTTCCCATGTTGAATATTTGGAACAACAATTTCATTAATTTTAATTAAATCTCTAGTTAATAAAATCTTGATATCTCTTGGTATATCGAAATTTTCAATATAGAAATTTTCTTTATCGCGATTTATCTTATAAATTAGTCCATCTTTATCAACAAGATCATAGTCAGTTCTCCCTAAATATTTTCCAAACGTATTATATACAAAAACGACACCTTGTTCAATATATCGTGGATCAATAGCTGACGGAAAAGTTCTTATGTAGATATTATTATTTCTAACTGTTATTTTAATTATTCGATCCATTGGCAATGGTTTTTCTAATTTAAATTCATTATAAAGTACATTGTTTTTATCGAATTTTATTAACCCTCTATAGAATTCCCCAACTAAAAGCAATACATATAAGTTGTCCTCTTCGTCAAGTGTAATTTTTGCCTGATTAAATTCTTGTTTAATAATATTATTCATGTTTATTTCTGAATCTAATTCGCCATTTTTATCAAAAATTATTATTTTTCTTTGAACTGCATCTGAGATGAACATTTTATCACTACTATTTATTGCAGCATCCCTAAATAGTGGGTTATTTGTTAGTTTAGTTGTACTTATCCCTTTTGCTAATTGTTTGTTAAAGTTATAATTCAAAATTATTTCTTCATTGATTTTATTTTGCGCAAAGTAGCTCATTTGAATTATTAATAGGAATATTAATATTTTTATTAATGTTATTTTCATTATTTAATCCATTTTAATTATTATTATTTTCTGTTTGTATATACTCTATAGTTAAGAGGATAAGACCACCAATCAAATAAACCACCATCAGTTGTATTTTGAAATGCACCTAGCTTTGTTTCATTTACCCCCCATTCAAAGACTTCAACTAAACCATTACAACTAATAATGCCCCAATTTTCAGGGTCTGTTCCTATAACTTCTGTGATTATGGCAATATGATCGGAATAAGACCCTGAACCATAATCATAAACGACAAAGTCTCCTGGTTTAACATTTGTTGGATTAATATCTATTATTTCTATACATTGAACTAACAAATACCCAATTCCATATGGATCACCTTGTATAAGTGTTATCCCTGCATCTTTCATTGCTCTAGCGACATATGCATAACACACATATCCTGCCTGATATTTTGCTTCGGGCTCCTCATAATAAACATTGTTGACGTAAGTATACATTCCAGGGAACCCAGCATCATCTTTCTGTTGATATTCATTATAACTACTTTGAAGTGGAATACTAGCATTTTCTAATCTCCTAATATATGTCTCTTTATCATCTAGTTGATAATTATTTCCGACTCTAGGTGAAGGCGTCCACGCAACGGTTCCTCTAGTACTTTCTACTAAATCATTATTTTGCGGTCTCCATGCACCAGGATGTATGTAATAAAAAGGAAAGCCATATTGGAGTGCCTTAGCACTCAATACTATTTTTTCATTGTCTGTTGGATCTAAGGGCCTGCTTGCAGTACAGCTTGCAATACCCATACTCAAAAAAGAAAATACAATTAAGTTGAATAAATAAATAAATATTAATTTCATTTTTTTACCTCTGATTTTTAATAGAATTAACAAATTTATATAACGCGTCAATTTCACACAAACCCAACAAAATACTCCCGTTTGTTAAAGTATAATTGTAAAGAGTAGGAATTTATCCCGATAAAAAGAAATCGGGACAAGTTTTGTG
>CAYUZZ010000442.1:0-2592 GCA_964449505.1 uncultured Hyphomicrobiales bacterium
ATTTGTATTTAACTTTATTAAAAAAAATATTTTTTTTGTATTTCTTGCACTTATTTTATTAGACAATGTAAATCTTCAAGCACAGAGAGGTAATGGAAATCCGAATTTCAAGAATTTTAGAGATGGAAGAATTTCTGGAAAAATAATTGATGAAACTAATCTTAAGGGACTTCCCAAAGCAAGTGCTACATTGCTAAGATTAAAAGATTCTATAAATGCTGGCGGTGGCGTTACAGATTCTGATGGTAATTTGGTCATCGAGAAAATACAATCTGGTGCTTATCTTCTTAGGATCAATTATGTTGGATATGAACAGCTATTTATTGAAAATATAATGATAACCCCAATGAAATCAGAATATAATTTTGGGACTATTGGTCTGAAACAGGTTGGGGAATTAACTGATGAAGTTCTGGTAACTGCAGAACGAGATGTTATTCAATTCAAAGCTGGAAAGAGAATAATTAATGTTGACCAAGACATTGCATCAAGAGGGGGTAATGTACTCGATTTACTAAAAAATGCTCCGTCTGTTAATGTTGACGTTGATGGTAATGTTAGCCTTAGAGGAAGTGGTAATGTTAATATTTTGATTAATGGAAAGCCATCAACTTTTTTGGGGGGAGGTTCTGCCGTACTGGAACAATTGCCTGCAAATTTAATTGATCATATTGAGATAATAACTAACCCATCTGCCAAATACGAAGCAGAGGGTGCAACTGGTATTTTAAATATAGTACTAAAGGAAGAAAAAGACCCAGGTTTTAACGGATTGTTAACACTAAATGCAGGTTCTTACGACCGCTACTCAGGTGCTATAAATCTTAATTACAAACTAAATGGTTTCAACTTATTTGGATCTTACGGGTATAATAGTTTCCGTGGTGGTATGGATGGTACCACTTCGAGAATAACCATGGCTGGCGATTCAACCTCCAATTTATCTCAAGCTATGGAAAGAAGACGTGCTTTTAATATGCACAACTTGAAGGCAGGTATAGAATATACCCCTGACAGAGCCCAATCAATTGTACTTACAGGTAGTTATAGACCAAGAATAACCGATTTTGGTGGAAATACTTTATCACAACAAACATTTGGACAGATGCCTTTGATTGATTCTACGTTAAGAAAATCATTCGAGAATAGTGATAGTCCAAATTATGATTTATCACTTAACTATAGAAATAATTTTGACAAAGAACATTTCCTTACCTTTGATGCTTTCTATTCCTATTCCAATGACGACGAATTTACAGATTATGAGCAGTTTCAGTTCTACCAATTTAAAAATGATTTATTTGAGAAATCAATAAGCCTCGAAGATGATAAATCAATTATTATTCAGTCTGATTATACAAATAAGCTTTCTAATAATTATAAATTGGAATCTGGTATCAGGTTTTCCTCAAGAATCAGAGACACTAAATTTAATTATGAAAGACTTACTGATAATAATTGGGTAAGCGATACTAGTAAGCTAAACAATTTCCTTTACGATGAAAATATTTTTGCAACCTATTTAATAATGTCTGCCGATTTCTCCCCTTTGTTTCTACAAGCTGGACTTCGAGCAGAAAATTCAAATATATTCGGCAATAATACAGTATTAGCATTAGCCAACCGGCAGAATTATTTTGACTTATTTCCAAGCGCCAATATTAGTTATAAATTTAGTACATTGCTCGAATTGCAAGCCAATTATAGCAGAAGAATTACACGTCCAAGTGGCCATGCCCTCAATCCATTTGTAGATTATTCTGATGTTTATACAATCAGATATGGCAACCCCAATCTAAAACCCGAATATTCAGATTTGTTTGAACTTGGTACTATTCATAACATTTTTGGAATGGCTATTAACCCATCTTTATTTTACAGATATACAGATAATGTAATGGAGAGATATCAAGAATTGCTACCTGGGGGTGTAATTGGTTCAACTTATAAAAATATGGCTAAAAGTGAATCCTATGGTTTGGAAGTTAATTTAAACGGACCCGTATTTAAATGGATGCGACTGAACGCTGACCTGTCTTACTATAATTATAAAATTACTGGAATAGACAGCCAAACTGAAACAAGACAGGATTATACCTGGTCATCACGTTTGTCATTTAATATGTTCTTCAGCAAAAAATTAAACATGCAACTGTCGGGATACTATACTGCACCAACAGTTACATCTCAAGGTGCACGTTCCGAAATGTATTCAATAGATGCTGGTTTGCGATATGACGTTTTAGACGCACTATCCCTAACGCTACGAGCTTCTGATATTTTTGATACCCAAAAGTTTTCATCAAATTCGGCTGGACCGGGATTTATTTTTGACTTTAATATGAAAAGACAGTCCCAGACAATTTCATTAGGCTTGCAATACAAAATCAACCAGGGAATAAAACAGAGGGAACGCACTCCTAAAGATGATGGTGGAAAACAAATGGATGATTTTTAAAAAAATAATTTTGCAGATTTCCAAGAAATTACTATTTTTGTATTCTCTATATGGTCAGGTAGCTCAGTTGGTAGAGCAATGGACTGAAAATCCATGTGTCGGGGGTTCAATTCCCTCTCTGCCCACATACTCAA
>CAYUZZ010000443.1:0-2589 GCA_964449505.1 uncultured Hyphomicrobiales bacterium
TCAAAACCATCAATAGCCGATATTATATCAATCAATCTGATGGAAGAAGGGTCTAATATAAGGAAAAAGCCACCGTCTTTCCCTTTCTTAGAGCCAACAATACCAGATTTAGTCAGGGTTTGGAGTATTTTGGATACAAAATCGTATGGGGCGTTTAATTTGGCAGATATATCTGCTGCATTAAACATAGTATTCTTGGGATAAGTTGACAAAAACAAGACTGATTGCAAACCCAATTCACATTTTTTAGAAAAGAAAACTGTCATTGATAAACCTTTTTAATCTATATTACAAAAATAATAAATTTTATTTCTTAAAAAGATAATTTTATCTTATTTTTGAATAAGATTTATTTATCCTATTAATTGAAATTGTAATGTTAAGAGAAGTAATAAAAATTGACGAAGGCAAATGTGATGGTTGCGGACAATGTGTTCCTGCCTGTAACGAGGGAGCAATTCAAATAATTGATGGTAAGGCACGCTTGATAAGCGACTTGTTTTGTGACGGATTAGGTGCATGTATCGGTTTCTGCCCACAAGATGCAATCACTATAGAGAAAAGAATAGCCGAACCATATAACGAATTTAAAGTAATGGAAGTGATTTGCCAAAAACCTGATAATGTAATTAAAGCTCATCTTATGCACTTATTTGAACACAACGAATTGGAATATCTTAATCAGGCATTAGAATTTTTATCTAATCATAACAAAGAAATCAACATTGAATTTGCACCTTTGATTGTTCCCATTGAAGTAAAAAATACTTGCCCAGGTTCAAAAATGATTGAGTTAAATGTCATCAAGAGCAAAGCTGAGGGCACTATATCAGCTAAGGACAACAATTCAATGCTAAATCAGTGGCCAGTGCAGTTACATTTGGTTAATCCTAACGCATCTTTTTTTAAAGGGAAAGAATTGGTCATAATGTCAACCTGCGCCCCATTGGCATCAGGAAATATACACAAAGAATATCTTGATGGTAGAACTGTAGTGGTGGCATGTCCAAAACTTGATGATACGACTACTTATATCGACAAATTATCATCAATTTTCAGGATTGGCGGAATTTCAAAAGCTATTATAGTAAGGATGGAAGTTCCCTGTTGCGGCGGATTATCGAAAATGAGTTTCCTTGCCGCTGAACGTGCAGATTCAAAAATAATTTTAGAAGAACATACATTAAACATTAATGGTAATGTAATTAATAAACATATAATTTATCCAAGGGAGAACTAAAATGATAGAGCATAGTACAATCTACAACTTAAAAAACGAAGTTGATTATCAAAATGGCTCTGTAGTAAGCAAAGTAATACAGAAACAAAATAGCGGTAATGCTACAATTTTTGCTTTTGACAAGGGCGAATTCCTTAGCCCCCATTCTGCCCCATTCGATGCAACTGCTGTTATTATTGACGGCTCTGCTGAAATTACTATTGGAGAGAATGTCTTTAATCTTCAGGAAATGGAATTTATCAAAATGCCGGCAAATGTTACTCATGGACTGAAAGCAACAGAGAGATTTAAAATGCTGCTGTTTATGTTTAAATAGTAAATTAAAATAAATACTATAAATTTCGTTTAATAATGTAACTTTTTGATGTTTTATTAGTCTATTAATTAAAGTTAATTGGTTATTAAATGATTTTTAGGAATTTTAAATATAATCTTCTTCTGATAATGATAATTTTGATACTATCAAGTTCAAAGTTATCACTATCGTCTGAAGTGCAAAATTTAGACTCAGAAAATCAACAGTTTTTTGCCCCTTTGTATGATAAATTGTTAATTGCAGGCGTTAGCCAAAGTTTCATAGACCGTTGCTTGGCAAATCCTCAATTAACTTTCGATGATAGGTACGTTCGGATTAATGTTACTAACTTTGCAAACAATGTGAATTACTCCAGCAACTGGAACAAAACATCAGTAAATAAAACCGTAGAATTTATTCGTGCAAATGAGGCTATACTGAATCTGGCAAAATTAGAATATGATGTACCTGGTGAAGTGATTGCTTCGATTTTATTTATCGAAACCAAACATGGTACATATCTCGGCAATAATTCGGTGCTTAGTGTTTACTTCAGTACAGCTATGTGTAGCCAACCAGAGTATATAGCGAAAAATAAAGAATTTCTTAGGAGCAACTTCGTTGGAACTGATGACGAATTGGAAGAATTAAATCTTAAAATCGATAACAAATCGAGAACTAAATCTGATTGGGCTATCGAACAAATAAAGGCACTCGAGATAATGGAAGGTATTTCTCCAGTTTCCGTATTCAATTTGAAGGGTTCCTGGGCTGGTGCATTCGGAATATCACAATTCCTGCCATCAAGTTATCTAAATTGGGCTGTGGACGGCGATAAAGATGGTATTATAAACTTATTTAATACAAATGATGCAATTTTTTCTGTTGCCAATTACCTTAAAACCAATGGCTGGTCTGAAAATTATGAAGAAAGGGTAAAGGCTATTTTCCATTATAATAATTCATCTGCTTATGTGGAAGCGGTTCTCAAACTTGCTGAATATGCAAATGTTGGCTTGCAATCGACTTATTTGGAACAAGACCAAAAATAATT
>CAYUZZ010000444.1:0-2583 GCA_964449505.1 uncultured Hyphomicrobiales bacterium
CCTTGTAGTAAGATAAATTCATTAAAGAATTGAAGTTACCAGCTTTGGTGGAAACTGTGACAGAAGTTCCATGAGCATCTGCCAAAGAAGACTTGAGGTTGAAATCAACCCCTGTACCAGAAGAAGTTCTTTCAAAAGTATTCAAATTAATGGCTCCACCCAATACATTCGCACCTAAAAGTATAGAAGATGCATTTGTATTCACGTCAATTTGGCCTATAATCTCTGATGGTACCATACTCAAATCAACCCTGTTGTCCCAGGCTATATTCAAGGGAATTCCATCTAAAAATATCCCTATAGACCTTTCTCCCACTCCTCTTAGAAACATAAGCGATTCGCCCCTAGAATTAGTTCTAATTCTGCCAGAAGGTATGAGTTGCTGGATTTCAGAAAATCTTGTGAGATCAATATTTCGCAACTTCAATTGATCGACTTTATAAATCGAAGTTTCATTTACTTTATTATTGGCATATCCTGAAATGCTAATATTACCTAATCTATACACTTTTAATGAGTCATTATTAGTCTCAGAATATGCTATACCATTTAAATACAATAATGCCAATAATGGCAGAAAAATATTTTTCATTTTTACCCCATCTTTATTAATTAAAAAAAATCTTTTAAAATTTAAATTAAGAAATTTGGAGGTTTGTTCAGAGTATTTTTATAACCTAAAGCCAATACATAAGCGAATACTTTAAATGATAGATTATAATAATTTATTATTAATAAATGATTAATGTAATTTGTAAATCCATCAAATGTGAAAATCTTAAACAGTTTAACTTTTGGATTATTATTTGCAACATCAGAATTCTGAGAATTACTAAGATATTTATCAATAAGTTGTTCTTCATTATTATCATTAAATACTCGATATTTGATTGTATTGCCCAAAAAAGAAAACGATGCAACATCATACATTTTGCCACCATATCTAAATTCTGTTTCGTGAATCCACTGGACACCCATTTTAATTTGATTTTCTTTGGTAGAGGGTAGGTATAAATCTTTTAACAATTCATTTCCAGTATCGGCAATAATCAATCTTTTTACATCTTTTCGGATACTATGCTGAATTTTGAGGAAAACAGTTAAATTTCCAATTATATTGAATAAAATAGTGCAAACCAGCAATATAACAACATATTTTTTCAAATTTTCTGTAAATATTAATAATAATTAATTCTAAAATCGTTACAGAAACGTTAATACTATTAATTAATTTTTTTATTTTGATTTTTATTGGAGTGAACAAATGCTTTGCATACATAATATATCAACTGAACCTTATTTTAATATGGCAGTTGAAGATTACCTTTTCCATAAATTTAACGATGACATTTTTATGCTGTGGCGAAACGATAATGCAATCATTGTTGGTAAACATCAAAATACTTTAGCTGAAATCAATCACGAAAAAGTTAAAGAGAAAGGTGTGAAGGTAGTAAGAAGATTATCGGGTGGAGGTGCTGTTTTTCATGACTTGGGCAATCTTAATTTTACTTTCATTATTAATGCAAATGATACTAAGCTTGTTGATTTCCAAAAATATACACAACCTGTTTTAGATGTACTTAATCAATTAGATGTTCCTGCAAAATTTGAGGGTAGGAATGATTTAACAATAGATGGTAAAAAGTTTTCAGGAAATGCAATCCATGTAGTCAAAAATCGAGTGTTACAACACGGTACAATTCTTTTTGCTTCTGCAATTAAAGATCTATCGGAAGTGTTGCAGGTAAACCCGCTTAAATACACTGATAAAGCTGTAAAATCTGTTAGGGCAAGAGTTACAAATGTTAGTGAGCATTTAAAGGATGACATTTCTCTTGAAAAATTTACAAATTTAATTATGGATAGAGTTATTAAATTGTATCCCGATGCAGAATTTTACGAGCTTAACACTGAGGATAAAATTCATATCCAAAAATTAGCTGACGAGAAGTATTCGCAATGGGATTGGAATTTCGGATGGCATTCAAAATATAATTTCGAAAAATTAATTCATACAGATGGAGGCAATATTGAGTTCCATTTAATTGTAGAAGATGGAACTATTGTAAAATGTAAAATTTATGGGGATTATTTTAACATCAAAGAAACTACCGAGTTTGAAAATCTTTTGGAAGGCACCAGACATGATGAGAATTCAATTATACAAAAACTGCAAGGAATTAATATTGAAGAATATTTCAGAAATGTAACTTTAAATGAATTGATCAAAGGATTGTTTTAATTATGTTAAAAATCTCTGTAGTTACAATAGGTGATGAATTACTCATTGGACAAGTAATTAATACTAATTCTGCCAAAATATCAGAAATTTGCACAAACTTGGGCGCATCCGTCGTCTATCAATCATCTATTGGTGATAACGAATTAGATTTAGTTAAGGAACTTAATTATGCTTTTGGATTTTCCGATTTAGTCATCACCTCGGGTGGATTAGGACCGACCGATGATGATATTACAAAACCTGTAATCGCCAAGTATTTCGGAGATGAATTGGTTTTGTCTCAGACCACATACCAACATATTAAGGTAATGTTTGAAAAGCGAGGCAGGTCAATTACC
>CAYUZZ010000445.1:0-2550 GCA_964449505.1 uncultured Hyphomicrobiales bacterium
TATAACGACCGTAATAAACTGCTCTTGCAAATTGGTCACCAATATTTACACACAACCTGCAACCGTTGTGAAGAGTGCGGTAACACTCTTTCCATACTAAATTTAGGTTATTGATGTAATTTTCATAACTGTCGTGAAAGCCAATTTGATTATCAGTTCCGTAGTCTTTAAGTTGCCAGTATGGTGGCGAAGTAATTGCCAAATGTACCGAATTGTCAGGCAATTCTGTCATTTGTCTGCTGTCCCCATTTATTATTTTATGATGTGTTTTCATTATTTATCCTTTTTGGCAAAGTTAAGAAAAAATATAACCAATCATTTCAATTGTTAATAAGTTGCTATCTTTCATGCTATTGCCCATAACGTTTTGCAGCTAACCGAAGGTGGCGGATTTAGAAGTACTTCACTGTCAACCAAGCAGAAACTTTGATAGAAGCACAATGCTTGATTTAACCACTGAACCGCCACTTTTGGGTAGCTGCTGTTATGTAGCGTTTTTCTATTATTCGTAATCGTCCGTGTCCTTATAGTTGAACTCAACTATTTTATATCCGCAACTGCCCTGTTTGGTAGATTTTATTTCGCTTTTGCACACTTTTTGGCGGCTTATGCTAATATTTTGTATCTATTAAGTATATCTACTCTTATAAGGTATTTATGCGTAATCCCAAGATTCTATCATTTACCTACGAACTCTCAATAAATGCTATGCAAATATACTATTTTATTTTTTTAAATTAATTGGGATATTCTTTATTTATTTGTTAATAATTTTTTGTTATCAACTATTTAGTTTGCTTGCTAAATTGCCGCCAGATAATTTCTGAGGGCGATTCCTGTGTGTGTATTCAGCTTCGCAATTTCTTCTGGTGTACCTGTTCCGCATATCAATCCTCCATTTTCACCTGCTTCGGGACCCAGGTCTATTATGTAGTCTGCTGCAGCCATCACGCTGAGGTTATGTTCAATTATTATAAGTGAATGTCCATAATCGGCAAGGCGTTCGAAGCTGATAAGCAGTTTGGAAATGTCGTCGAGATGAAGTCCGGTGGTTGGCTCGTCAAAGATAAAGAGGGTTTCTTCATTATTGTTGATATCAAGGTGTCCTGCTAATTTAATTCTTTGTGATTCGCCGCCTGACAGCATAGTAGATGGTTGTCCCAATTTAAGGTATCCCAAGCCAACGTCTATGTATGTTTTAAGCTTAGCCTGGATTTTGGGATATTCGCCAAAGAACAAGTATGCTTCTTCTATGGACATTTCAAGCACGTCCACGATAGATTTGCCATGGTACTGTATGTTTTGAGTTTCTTTTTTGAATCTGCTTCCATTGCAGGATTCACAAACCAATGTTACATCGGGCAGGAATTGCATATCTATTGTAACAAAGCCATCACCTTCGCATACATCGCATCTGCCACCGGGTACGTTGAACGAGAAATGTCCGGGTTTTAGTCCCAATTGTCTTGCTGCCTGTGTAGAGGAATAAAGTTCTCTTATCAAATCGAATGCTTTGGAATAAGTGGCAGGGGTTGACCGCGAAGAGGTGCCAATGCGGGATTGGTCCACAAGTTCGATATGTTGGAAATTAGTGTAGCCCTCGATGCTTTCATATTTTCCTACATTACCCTGATAGCCACCTTTCATTTTTTTGAGTCCACCGTATATAACATCGTGAACTAGGGTACTTTTGCCGGAACCAGACACGCCTGTTACTACAACTATTGATTGGAGTGGAATATCAATTTTGTCAAGGGTAAGATTGTTTTCGCTTGGTTTGATTATTTTTAGAAATTTGCTTTTATTTTTTCTCCTTTTTTTGGGCACAGGAATTTTTTTCCTACCTGTAAGATAGTCTGCCGTGATGGAGCCTTTTGCTTTATCAATCGCATCGAGTTCGCCGGAAAAAACAATGTTACCCCCTAAATTACCTGCTTTTGGTCCAACGTCAATCAGATAATCGGCGCTACGAATTACGTCGGGGTCGTGTTCTACCACCACTACTGTATTTCCAAGGTTTCTTAGTTTAAACAATATATTCAATAGTCGCTTGGTATCGCGGGGATGCAATCCAATCGAGGGTTCGTCTAATACATAAAGAGTGCCAACCAACGATGAACCGAGTGCTGTTGAGAGGTTGATTCGTTGGGATTCCCCACCGGATAATGTGTGTGATAGTCTTGATAAATTAAGATATTCAAGTCCAATTTCCACTAAAAGTCCTATTCTCCAGATTATTTCACTCAATAATTGTCCAGCTACTTCTAATTGAAAGTTGTTCAGTTTTAGATTGAGAAAAAAATTGTAGAGAATTTCGAGAGGCATTTATACTAATTCAGGAATATTTTTACCATTGATAAATACTTGTCGGGCAGATGTTCTCAGTCTTGAACCATTACAGGCACGGCATTTGGTATATCCATGGTAACGGCTAAGAATTACTCTGTAGTTCATTTTATAGCTTTTATCTTCTATCAATTCGAAATATCCATTAATACCGTCAAAGCCAATATATTTATCGCCTGCCCATATCATTTCCACTTCCTTACT
>CAYUZZ010000446.1:0-2548 GCA_964449505.1 uncultured Hyphomicrobiales bacterium
ATACTGTAAAAGCAAAAAATAAATATCATGATGGAGATTTAGTAGAATACTATTACAAGCCCTTTGATTATACCCCAGTTCAATATGACTTGTACTTAACAAGTGATACAAGTGGAATAGATTTCAATGCAATAGACCTTAGAACATTTTACTCAGTTATCGGTGAAATTGTTACAAGTGGTGGTGAGGGATTAAAAAATATACCTCTCACCATTGGCGATAGCACCACTATAAGTACAGCAGACGGCAAATTCCTATTCCCCAAAATTGAACAAAAACGCACTTATGAACTAATACCATACAGCAAAGAATATAAATTTACTCCGTGGGCTTACAGCATAAATATTGACAAAGATATTGATACATTTCGGTTTGTGGCAACGCCGATAACTTCGGTGGAGGAAAATCCAGACAATAATTTATTAATAAAGGATAATTGTCGTTTACTTACCTATCTATACCAAGAATCAATGAATTGCATTTTTGATAGTGATGTAAATAGTAATGACTTCTCTATTTCAATCTATTCAATTAATGGAGAATTGCTATTGAAAGAACATCAGAATGTTATGAAAGGATACAATGAATTTACGATAAATCTCAACGGCTTAAGTTCCGGTATATATTTAATACAAGCAGAATTAAATGGAATATGCAGTAAAACAGATAAATTAATAATAGTTAAATAAAGGATAGTTATGAAAAAAGTGGCATATATCATTTTAATATTGTTGCCAATAACAATATTTTCTCAGAACAAATGGGAGCTAACTCATTACATATATGATCAGCATCCTAAGAGTATAGAAGTACTTGATTCGAATTATATTAATATATTTTTTAGTACAGGAGCAAATGATAAGTTAATTTATAATTCAACAAATCAAGGAAAAACATGGAAATTGATATATGCCACTAATTTATACATTGATGACGCCAATATGAAATGTATAGATAGCAACAATATTTTTTTAGGATTCAAAAGTGGTTTTATGTATTACATAAAAAATGGAGTAAAGACAATTGATACAATAAATATAGATTTATTAAAATCTTATGATGATTTTTCGATGTATGATACTGAAATTGGAATTATTACAAACGCTTACATAGTGCCTGATACATTTTTTTTATTAGTAACAAAAAACAGATGGAAAACTTATAAGAAGTTTCATAAGCAGGATGATTCAACACGTTTTTCATATTATTATCCACATTCCAAGAATGATAGCATCATAAACTGCATTGTAGTCAATGCAAGAGGAAATCGAGGTACTTATTACTGTGAATTTAATATAAATTCTTATGAATATGAATTGTATAAGATACGTTCTGGTGCTGGAACAGATGACTTATTTATCATTGATGAAAACCACATATTTATTTGCGGTTCAAGCAATTCAATGAGTGGAGGTAGTTGCCATGATGCAATATTCAAAAGCTCAGACAGTGGTAGGTCTTGGCGAAGAGTTTTGGATTTTCGTTCTGATAGAAGTAAATTTAATAAACAATATTTTCCACCCTTTGGTTTACAAAGTATTTCATTTAAAGATAGTTTAATTGGATTGGCTGTGGGTCAATTCGGTAAAATTGTTTATACTTACGATGGTGGCGAGTCTTGGATTTATGAAACTAAGCTACATGATTCAATTTACCAACCACCAACTATGAAAGTAAGATATGCGGGTTCTGTTCCGATAATTGCAAATTTTGATGGAGAAATATACAGAATGATTGAAGATAACTTATCTCCAAAGCCGGAAGATACAATAACCATAAGTGGTAGAGTATTGGAAGGAACTAAAGGACAACCAGGAATACCTATAGAACTTGGATTTAGAATAACAATGACAGACTCCAACGGATATTATAAGTTTACTGGAGTAGCAAAAGGTAAACATACTGTAAAAGCAAAAAATAAATATCATGATGGAGATTTAGTAGAATACTATTACAAGCCCTTTGATTATACCCCAGTTCAATATGACTTGTACTTAACAAGTGATACAAGTGGAATAGATTTCAATGCAATAGACCTTAGAACATTTTACTCAGTTATCGGTGAAATTGTTACAAGTGGTGGTGAGGGATTAAAAAATATACCTCTCACCATTGGCGATAGCACCACTATAAGTACAGCAGACGGCAAATTCCTATTCCCCAAAATTGAACAAAAACGCACTTATGAACTAATACCATACAGCAAAGAATATAAATTTACTCCGTGGGCTTACAGCATAAATATTGACAAAGATATTGATACATTTCGGTTTGTGGCAACGCCGATAACTTCGGTGGAGGAAAATCCAGACAATAATTTATTAATAAAGGATAATTGTCGCTTACTAACATATCTCAATGAAGAAAACATGAATTGCATTTTTGATAGTGATGTGAGTAGTAATAACTTTTCTATATCAATATTTTCTATAACTGGTGAATTAATGATAAAAGAAAACATAAATGTAACAAAAGGATACAATGAATTTACGATAAACCTCAAAAACATAAATTCTGGTATATATTTAATTCAAGCAGAATTAAACGG
>CAYUZZ010000447.1:0-2541 GCA_964449505.1 uncultured Hyphomicrobiales bacterium
AGTATGATTTTTAGTCCAAACATTTTCGCCATTACTATAAAATAGTAAATTGGCATCTTTATCGGACATAGAGGTGCAGCCCTCCCAAGTATCAATTTGCGATTTAACTACATTGACCGGCTCTTTGCTTGGCGTATTAAATGTTATGTAACAATTTTTACCAAAAATCCAATTATAGTATTCTTTTTGTGAGTAAATTTCAACTTCCGATAAAATACACACTACAAGTATCAAAATGATTTTCTTCATTGTAAAATCTCCAAAAATAATACAAAAACAAATTTACATTGTACTTCCAAGTTATTTCCAAAAAAAAAGATTAATAAACACAAATATGAAATGAAATACTTTAATATTGGGAAAATATTTTACAAGTAACTCTTTACCCACAAATTTACAAATTATTTTTTCTATTAGACAAAATTTTTAATAAAAAGTTACACAAACTATCTAGGAAAAATAAAATTCTTACATTTTATTATCATTGTTCAACCCACTAATAATAATTTAGGTTTGATTAAGACTTTTTTTAAATTAATTTCCGATGTGATAATATTTATCCCCAATAATAATCAAGGATTTTCAATTTATTGATTTAGGAATAATATTTGTGAAGTAGTCGGGGTGGAGGGATTCGAACCCCCGGCCCCCTGGTCCCAAACCAGGTGCGCTAACCGGACTGCGCTACACCCCGAGCAAAACAGATTACAAAAATAAGCAATTTTCATGAAACAATAAAACTATTTTTTCATATATGGTACATATTTTTTATCTTCTTTCAAAATATGGACTGTAAGCCAGTTCTTTAGAAAGTCAACCAACTTGTTATCAATATTTACCGTGCCTGTTTTTAATTTCTCTTCAAAATCTGCTACCTGCGCTATTAAGTCTCTGTGCAAACCCCGATGCTCATCTATGGCGGGATATTCTGCCACTTCCATGTGCCTCTCTTCGTTGTTAAAATGAATTTTGGTGTACATAATCAATTCTGAAAGTATAGGGCTAAGGCTCTCGTTAGTACCGCCAGCATTATGAATATCCCACAATTTATTTAGAATGTTGACTAACTTTTTGTGTTGATTGTCAATATCTGGTACCCCAGTTTCAAAACTTGCATCCCAATTAATAAAAGACATAAAACCTCCTTAAATAAATTTTAAAAATTAAACTAATCCAGCAATTCTCGAGTCGCGCCTTTGTTTGGCAAGTTGTCTCAAGTCAGCTACTTTATCTGCTTCATCTAATATTTCAGTGCCAAGAATCGTTTCCAACACATCTTCCATTGTTATCAAGCCCTCCATTCCACCATATTCGTCCACTACCATAAATAAGTGCTGTCGCCGGTTGAGGAATCTTTCCAATACATCGTCAAGTTGTGCACTTTCGGGAATAAAATATACTTCTCTGTACAAATCGCGTAATTTCAATCCGACTTTGTCGTTTAATGCAGCCAGCAATACATCTTTTGACATAACATATCCCAGTACGCCATCATCCATAGATTCACCTTCCCAAATAGGAAATCTCGAATACATTTGCAGTTCTGGTAATTTGATTATTTCTTCTACAGATTTATTGGCTTCGCAAGTAAAAATAACCGTCCGTGGTGTCATTACATCCGAAACAAGTACTTCGCTAAAGTTCATTATATTTTTAAGAATTCTGTATTCACCTTGGTCAATTGCACCTTCTTCACGTGCTGTTTCAACAAGTTCACTTATTTCATCACGACTTTCTTCAGCATCTTTCACACCTTCAATTTGGCTTCGAATTGGATTTAAAATTATATAAAATGGAAAGTATAAAAAAGAATATAATTTCAATAACCATCCAAACCTGATAGCCAATTCATCTGACTTCCTGATACCTATCGATTTAAATATAGTTCTGATAAATAAATAAAGAAAAATGTAGATGATAACTGCTGCAAATATTACAGAAACATCTTGATATGTTGTTGTGATGAAGATTGTAAAATAGAATGAGGAGAGTGCTAAAAATATTAATTCGATTAAGCTGAACCCATTGAAGTCGTAATCAAATTCTGTTTTTAATTTTCGAAGAAACTGAGCTGCCCGATAATCACTTTCAATTATCTGCATTATTTTTTCTTGTGACAAATAACTAACAATTCCTGACTGAAAAGCAGCTAAAAAAGCTAAAAAAGCGAACGAAAGGAATAAAAAAAATTCCATTTGTGGCATTTACCACTAATTGTAATACATAATTATTTAAATATAACAAATACTCATAATTTTACAAAATATAAATTGGCTGACTTATGAATTGTCTATTAAAGTATTTTCTATATTATGATTAATATTTACTTGAATATAGATAAATATCATCTAATTATTTTATATTTCCTAAGATATTTAATAGTATTGCATAAGCAAAAAAAATTAATTATTTTCATTTTTTGCTGTTACAAAACGAGAACTTATCTGTTTATTAGTATTAGAAGATGTAACATTTTTAAATAATTTATTTTGGAGTAATTAATGAAAAAATTATTGACCAGCTTATCCGCACTTATAATAG
>CAYUZZ010000448.1:0-2535 GCA_964449505.1 uncultured Hyphomicrobiales bacterium
AAGTATCAAAATATATGTTTTGCTTCAAGGTAAAATTAGTTCTGTCGAATCTTATAATATCAGTATTTTGAGTTTTACTAAAATTAAATAAATTGAATTCTTTGCTATCCACAAAAAAAGTAAAGGTCCCACTTTCGTTTTTTATTGCAAAGTGAAGATTATCGAAATATTTATAATTTTTATAAATTAGCTTGCCTTCCGCATCATACATACAAGCTATCGAATCTTGTAATGAATTATTTGATGTAAGCGATTCTATTAAATTATTTTGATTGTAATTAAAGTTAATGAACTTACCATTACCAAATAATTTTTGTTGAAGGAAATTTTTGGGACTATAAATGTATTCTGTCTCATTCCCTTCCAAATCAACAGTAAGCAAAACGTTGTGGTTCGAGTCAAAGTAATATGTAAAATAACTCAGTCCATTAATTGTAAAATTCTTCAAATTTTTAGTAGGATAATAATTCAAATTTAGATTAAAAGTGCCAAAATATATATTTTGTAATTTATTATTTGTATTATACGATAGAAATTTGGGCATTAAACTAAAGTGAATTAACTGATTCATTCTACCCATTAAATCAAAATAAAATTGGTTTATAACATTATCATTTAGTATTACAGAATTTAATTTGCCATTGCTAAATCTACCGAAATTCCAAATGTCATTGTTAATTTTCATTGATTGGAAAAATGAAGGTAGAGTTGATTTAATTTCAATAATATTTTGTGATAATTTGACAAAATCAGGTATAAATGGATTTTTTCTATATACATAATTCAATAACTTAGGTGCCATTTCTGTCTGAATTCGATACAACTCATCGAAACGATAGCTTTTATAATCTATTTCACCTATCAAGCCATAATCTGCATATTTTATTATTGATTTAGCATTTGAAATGATTCTGTTGTAATTATCAAATTGTAAATCAAAACTATTAATTTTGCCAGCAGATATATTAAAAATATTAGACTTGTTTTTGCCTATGCTAATTGTATCATTGTGAAAAGAAATTAACCTTGATAACATATTTTTAGGATTATATTCAAAATAAAATTTCTGTTGCAAATTATTTCTAAAATATGAAATCAGCCCAAGTTGATTCCTTTGTATTAATAATGAATCAGAGTTATTAATTTTAATTTTCAATGGGTTAATCAAATTATCGAAAGAATAATTAAATAAACTGCCATCTCTTTTAGTCACATTTATACACCTACTCAATTTATCATATTCGAATAATTCCTTGCTGTTATCGGATAAGTTTACAATCAATAATCTACCTAATTTATCGTAATTGTATTTGGTTGTTCCACAGGAATTGTCAGCTACTTCGACTACTTGCCCTAAATTATTAATTATGAAACTTTTCGAACTGGTTCCCCATCTTTCAATATAAGCAATCAAATTTGATGGTGTGTAATTGATGTTAAGAATTATTAAATTGTTTAGAAGTAATTTTATTAATCTGTCTTGCTTGTCATAGTTGTAAGTTAATTTAATTGAATCGTTAAGAGAAGCAGATTCCAATAGCCCTTTCGTGTTATAAAGATAATTAGTCTCAGAATTATTATTGAAAGTGATTCGATTAATTTGGTCAAAATCATTATACGTGTAGCCAATGGAATCAATAACGTTAAATATCTTGGTAATATGATCGGAACAGTTCCAGCCAAATGACACAGAATTTTTATTCCAATCAGTGAATTTGGATACTTTGTTAGTGCTGTTATAAGAATATGTAATAGAATCTTGGTCAGGAAAAATCACCTTTCTCAGATACAGATCATAATTATAGAATAATCTATAGATTTTAGAATCAAAATCAGAATACTCGATGGGTAATTGCATAAGATTGTATTTTAGACTAATTCCATAACCATTTTTGTTGATTAGACTTATGATGTTATTCGATAGGTTATAATTTATCAAAGTTGAATTATTATAGCTATCTGTTAATTTGTTGATTTTTCTACTCTTATTGTAACCTATCGATACACCTGTACCTTCTGGTGCTGTAATCTTTGTAATGTTATTATTAATATCTAAACTAAAGTTAAGCTCTAATAAATTGGGGTTGATGCACTTTAATAAGGTCTCATCGTTAAAATGATAAATGTATGCTATATCATTGAATTTATATTCAAAAGATTTTGATAAATTTGAAAAATTATGAAATAAACCTAATTGGTCAACAGCTCTTGTTAAATTATTATATTGATTATAAAATAACTTAATAAATTCATCACCGCTTGATAATTGAATCAAATTACCAAAAACATCATAAGAAAATGACTTCTTCAAAGAATCATTAACTAATATTGCAGACAATTGTTCCAAATTGTTGTAAAGGTAACTGATTTGTAAATCAGAGCAATTAAAAGTACTAATTAATTTTCCGAAACTGTTGTAGGTGTAACGATTGGTTAATTCAAAGTTATGAAATTTTTCTATTATCCTTCCATAATTATCCAAATTAAAAATGAAAGATTGATTGTCGTTTGTATTTATTAATAATCTTTCGTTGT
>CAYUZZ010000449.1:0-2533 GCA_964449505.1 uncultured Hyphomicrobiales bacterium
TCTCTTACTCCATCATATTTCTTATTTGGTATTGTCGCCTTTCAAAATATGGTAAAAAAGAAAGATTTGGGCTCTGTGGTTATTTTTGCTGTACTTGCTGGATTTATGAACTGGATACACATACGAATGCTGCCATTCAGTTTAATATCAATGACAATTATCGTTTTTATGTTTTACAAGAAACAAATAAAACCAATTGATGCAATTTTAGGGTTCGGTATTATTGCCGTATTTATTTTATTTGGGGTGATTATTAGCGACCATATAAGTCTTGTAATACATGGGTCGCTGAGCGATAAAGACCGTGTTTTATCATCACTAATTAATATCACAGAGATTGTTCTAATTTTCGCTGTATTGTTTATTTTAATTTTCACTTTACTAAAAAGGAAATATTCTTATTTAATATTTACCGCCTCTGGCATTTTAACAGGCATACTATTTTCAGAAAATCCCCTTTCATTTCTAATAATTTTAATTGCGTCAATAGGAGTCTATTCGTATAAGCGTAAGCACACCAACCTTTGGACTGAACTGCTAATTGGCATATTTTTAAGTATCGTTATTGCTTTTTTGACATATTTTGCAGTTCCTGATTTAAGTTATTTTACAATAGTTCTCGACCGCATCAGAATATGGGGTATTAACTTGTCGGGAGTGGCATACTATGCAGTATTTTCTACTTTTCTATTCGCATTGATTGGCTTAGTTTCCATTTTTTACTCTGGATACTCGAGTTTCCGAAAAAGTGGTTTACCAGAGGAACCTGAAAATATTAAGGACTTTTCTACTATCAGAGCACCATATTTCGATTTTTCGGACATGTGGAGCAAACCTGATATTATGTCCTTGTTTTTCATGATATTTACAGCATTAGGAATGGTAGCTATTACAATATTTCCTAAAGAGCTTACAGTACAGCATTACAGAGCAGACCATTTGTTTTACGGACGGTATATAGAAGTAATATTAGCTGGTTTTTATGCAATAGGACTATATAAAATAGCTAAAGGTACGGCAAGGGAATACTTGCTGATTTCAATTATATCAATTTTTGTCTTCTTCTCGATGTCATTCCTTATGATGTATGTGTATGGCAATGTGATTGCCAGCGAACTATCATTTAAGAGTGTTATTAGCTTTTTCCCGCTCAGGGCAGTTTTAGGTGATATCAACCTTTTCGTCTTTTCTTTATTTGCCATTTCTGGGGCAGTATTTTTTAGTATTTTTAATCGCTTTAAGCCTTTTTTGGGAAATTTAATATTGTGCATTGGTTTGTTATTAATTAGTTTGTTTACATACTATTATGTTGATTACTATTATCAAACAGATAAACAAGAACGAAACAAAATAATAAAATATCTCGAAAATGAATTTAGTGACATCGACACTATCAACTACGATCTTAGTATTTACAACGAAAAGTCACAAAATGGACTTCATTATATATGGATGATGCCCGAGAAACATTTCAACTTTTTCATACCTAAACAGAATAAAACTATTAGTAATCTTACAATTGGTAGTGGTAATTATGGTATTTCCGTTCAAAAAGATGCTTTGCTTTACGGAATAGAACATGATGGTAATGATGTGTTGTGGATTGAAGAAGGTGCTTTGCAGACTAAATTTAAATACAGAATTCCTAATTATTTCAACATTGAGCTGGACAAAGATTATGTAAAAGGTGTGTTCAGAAGTGCTTTCTATAAGGAAGATTGGATAAATGGTAAATGGGAAATGATAATACCTAATATTTATAATGATTCCAATTTGACTTTAGAACTGATTATAGCATCAAGCGACAAGAAACCACATAATTTAGTAATATGGCTCTATGATACCGAAATATTCAACAAGGATATTCAAAATGGTACATGGAAATATACCTTTAATATTAAAACGGGCGAGATTTTAGATAAATACAGAATCAGATTCTTTTCTGATTTGACAAGAGATGCAACAGATGAGAGAATTTTAAATGGATTAAAAGTATTCTCATTCAAACTTATAGATTCTACTTTAATCAACAAGAAGTTTTTCCAATTTAATAATCCCAAACTTCAGAATACAATTATAGTTGAACCAAGAAGAAATATTGATTTTTCGCAGCTGAATTTGAAAGCTGGCGATTCAATATCTCTCCCATTTAGGATTACAAATTACGGTGCGAACAAATTAGAACTTGGGAAACAAGATGTGTTCTTCAAATTTAAATGGTTTGGATTTATTCTCAAATCTTTGGAACACGTACAATCACATAAATTAGCTTTAAATGGAGATTTAGCGCCCGGAGAGTCAGTTGAAGTATTTTTAACTATGAAAGTACCCGCAGAAGCCAAAAAGTATTTTATGGATATGAATCTATTTGATAAAAATGACAAAGAATTATTTGACAAATATTATAAAAGGCAATTCTTAGTGGATTTGAGGGAGAAGTAAATTTAAATATTAATAAATAATATTTTAAATATAATTATTAAAATATTCGTGTGTTCATTTTAGTCCTTCGTTAAATGAATAAAACAATTGG
>CAYUZZ010000450.1:0-2530 GCA_964449505.1 uncultured Hyphomicrobiales bacterium
GCAAAGTAGTACGAATATCATTAAAATCAATTTCTTGTGCATGGAGTGAACGCCCCGATGTTTGAATATGATATTTTAGTCGCTGACTGCGGTCGTTAGCACCGTACTTATTTTTCATTGCAATAGCCCAGATTCGTCGGGCAACCCTGCCAATAACAGAATATTCAGGGTCCATGCCATTCGAGAAAAAGAATGATAAATTGGGAGCAAAATCGTCTATATTCAAACCGCGGTTAAGGAAATATTCGACATAAGTAAAGCCATTTGCTAATGTAAATGCAAGTTGTGTAATAGGATTTGCACCTGCTTCTGCAATATGATATCCGCTAATACTAAGTGAATAATAATTTTGGATTTTATTCCGCGAAAGATATTCCTGCAAATCACCAATCATTTTCATTGCAAAGTCGATAGAGAATATTATTGTGTTTTGTGCCTGGTCTTCCTTCAGCATGTCTGCCTGTACAGTTCCTCGTAATTTGCGGAAAGTGTCGATTTTAATTCTTTGCTTTTCTTCGGCACTCAATTTATCTGCAGACAACCCCAATTTCTTTAGTTCGCGGTAATATGCCGTTACAAAATAAAATGCTACCATGATTGGTGCTGGAGCATTTATTGTCATAGACACAGATGTTAGTGGGTCGGTTTGGTCAAATCCGGCAAGCAAAGTATCCATATCGTCCACATTGCACACCGAAACACCAGATTCGCCGATTTTGCCATAAATATCGGGTTGCAGAGCAGGGTCTTCTGCATACAGAGTAATACCATCGAAAGCCACAGATAAGCGTTTGGCAGGCTCATCTGCACTTAGATAATGGAATCTTCTATTTGTTCGTTCTGGGCTACCTTCTCCTGCAAACTGACGTTTGGGGTCTTCGCTAGTTCTTTTAAACGGAAATACTCCAGCAGTGTATGGAAATTCTCCGGGCAGGTTTTCAAGATAGAAGTATTTTAGCAAGTCGCCCCAATTATTATATTTGGGAAGAGATACTTTAGGTATTTTTGTTCCTGATAAACTTGGGGTAAAAGATTGAACTGTAAAATGTTTGTTTACAACTTTATATTTGATCTCATCTTGGTGGTAGTTTTCTTTAATGCTGTCCCAATTCTCCAAAAATTGTCGAGATTCAGGTTTTAATTTATTATAAGACTGTCTGTATTTTCCTTCTAACAGGTTAATAATAACTTCATCTTGTACATTCTCAATAGTCTTTCTGATAGAATACGATATATCTGCTAATTCCGACTCCCTTACAGTATCCGCTTTATAATTTTTGACAGCTTCGGCAATATCGGTCAAATAATTAACTCGTTCATTATCCAGCAAACCAAAATTCTTATTTAGTTTGGTAGGCAGCAATTCTATAAACTCATCTTTTGAAATTAAATTAGGGTGAAATTCTTTTACCACTTTCAGTAAATCAACAAAAAGACGGTTTACTCCAGTATTGTTAAATTGATTGGCACTCGAGGCATAAACAGGCAATTCAAGCTCCTCGAGGGGAACTCGACGGTCCACATTCACATATCTATTTCGAAGGAAGTTGATTTTAACTTCGCGTAGCGCATCTTCGCTTCCTCTTTTTTCAAATTTATTAATGACAATGTAATCTGCTTTATCCAACATATCAATTTTTTCTAATTGCGAAGGAGCCCCAAACTCTGAGGTCATTACATAAATTGACTTATCGCAAACATCTACAACTGAACTATCGCCCTGCCCAATCCCACTTGTTTCAACTATAATTATATCGAAACCGGCAGATTTGATTACATCAATTGCATCACTTATACCCTCGCTTACCTCTGATTTACTTTTGCGGGTGGCATAGCTACGGAAGAATACCCTATTGTTATAAATTTGATTATACCTGATTCTATCGCCAAGCAATGCACCGCCGGTTGTGCTTTTAGTAGGGTCAACTGCCAAAACAGCAATGCTTGTATTTTCAGTTAGATGTAAAAATTTTCCAATAATCTCGTCGGTAACAGAACTTTTTCCGCTGCCACCAGTACCTGTAAATCCAATTACCAATGATTTTTGTTTATTATTATTCTTATATAGCTTACGTACATCACTCAACAACTTATGGTCTTTAGAATCTTCGAGAAATGATAGCTGTTTGGCGATTGTAAAATGGGAAAGAGAATTATTTTTGGCAATTAAATCACCATTTATGTCACTTATTTTGTTTTTTTTGGGATAATTATTCCTAATTCTATCTATAATATCATCGGCAATGCCATCGATACCAATTTTTTGACCATCTACGGCATGATATAGCCTTGAAACGCCATATTGTTCTAACTGCTCTATTTCTGAGGGTAAGATTACACCACCGCCGCCACCAAAAACGAGTATGTCTGGAGCACCATTATCTCTCAACAAGTCAATCATATAACGGAAATATTCATTGTGACCACCCTGATATGAGCTTATAAGAATTGCATCGGCATCCTCTTGCAAGGCGACGGTAACAACTTCATTTACCGAACGGTTATGCCCCAAATGTATAATTTCGGCACC
>CAYUZZ010000451.1:0-2526 GCA_964449505.1 uncultured Hyphomicrobiales bacterium
AAGAGTTCGGGACAACCTGCAATTAGAACCCGATGAGTATGTAATCAAAATCAGGGGTAATGAAATAGCGAGGAATATTCTTCATCCAAATATGTTGTTAGCAATGAATCCAGGTACTGCTGAAGGTGATATCAACGGAATTAAAGTAACAGAACCTGTGTTTGGTTTGCCAGCAACTTGGATTTCAACAAATGAGAGGGAAAATTCGGAAATTATGGGTTTTACGGTGGTAGAATCTGCAACTGTATTGACCACGCATCTAACAGAGTTATTGCGAAGAAATTCCGATAAACTACTCACCCGACAGGATGTAAAACAATTAATAGATAATCTGAAATCTGACTACCCAGCTCTGATAGAGGAAATTTCTCCTGATACGCTACCTATGTCAATTTTGCAAAAAATTCTTCAAAAATTATTATCCGAAGGTATTCCTATCAGGGATCTTGCTTTAATTTTAGAATCATTGCTCGAATATATTAAAGTTACCAAAAATATTGAAGTATTGACAGAATACGTTAGGCATAGTCTCTCTGAAACAATTAAAAAGCTTTATCAGGATGATAAGGGTGTGATTCATGCAATTGCACTTGACACCGTGATAGAAGATGTGATGACCAATGCGTTGCAAAGTAATAATCAAAATGCTCTTGTACCCTCATTAGGTTTGCCACCAGATATAATTTCAAATATAAATCAAAGCATATCTCATTCGATTGATGATGCCACAATGCAAGGTTATTTGCCGGTAGTAATTTGCTCAGCCCAGGTACGACCTTACTTCTATAGAATGATACATGCAACATATCCAATGGTATCCGTTATTAGTTATACTGAACTTCCCGCTGATTCTGACGTCGATATTATTGCATCAATTAGTTTTTGAAAATGCTTACAATAAGATATTTTTAATGAACTTAGCTATTAAACGTCTAATGCTTAAAATTTGACGGGTGTAATGAAGTTATTAATTCTAATATTTAGTTTTCTGCTATTATTTAGTTCACCGATAATATCAAATGTTCTGTGGGCTGATAAAGTTGTGGGATTTTCGTCACACACCAGCAATAAGGAAAATTCTTGCTATCAAATCTTAGGAAAGCCAAACCTAATGCCTGGCTTTGGAGCTTCAGCTTGTGCGTGGATGCCCAAATTTCCTTCAAGAAAAATTGAATGGATTAGAATCAAGTTTATTACTCCCATTTTTATAAAGCAAATTGCGATAAATGAAAATCAAAATGCAGGGGCAATTATCAAGGTTATGGTTTACGATTCATTAGATAATGGTCATGTCGTTTACTCCAATAATGCACCAAATAAGACTGAACCTACTGATTTGTTTAGGATTTTTCCTGATAATTTAGACTTTAGGTCCGATAATATCAGGATTGAAATTAATACTGCAATTTTTGAGGATTATTATCAAATTGACGCAGTTGGGATTTCTGATGACATTAGTCCAATAAGTACTTTTATTAAACTGAATGAAGATAATGATTTGGAAATCGTTAAGGAAAATCTTGGAAAGAACATTAATTCCCAATACAGAGAACTTGCGCCCATAATTTCTGCCGACGGAAAATCGCTTTATTTTACACGCGATGGACATCCAGCAAATTTTGGTCCTTTCAAAAAACAAGATGTATGGTTTTCCAAGATGTCTGAGGAAGGTATTTTTAATGATGCTAAGAATATTGGTACCCCAATAAACGACGACAATGTTAATTTTGCAGTTTCACTAAGCACAGATGGCAATCAACTATTCTTAGGAAATATATATTTGCCCGGTGGCGAATACAAAAGGGGCTTTTCTTTATCAACTTATGACGGGGAAAATTGGACATTTCCGGATTCTATAAAAATTAAAAATTATTACAACTTCTTTGATAAGGGTAGCTATAATCTTTCATCAAATGGCAAAATACTGTTAATGGCAATAAAAAGAGATGATTCCTTTGGCAGAACAGATTTGTATATAAGTTTTCTAAGCGATGATAACCAGTGGAGTGAACCTATGAATTTGGGTAATTCAATAAACACTGCTGATGAAGAAGTTTCGCCTTTCCTTGCTTCCGATAATAGAACTCTATATTTTTCAACATCTGGCTATCCCGGATACGGGCAGTCTGACATGTTTTTAGCAAAAAGACTTGATGATACGTGGTTAAATTGGAGTGAACCTATCAATCTGGGACCAAATATTAATACTTCCGGTTGGGATGCTTACTATAGTATTACAGCAGCTGGGGACTATGCATATTTTGTATCTTCAGCAAATAGCTTGGGATTAGAGGATATTTTCAGGGTTAAATTACCAAATTCAGTTAAGCCCGAGTCTGTGGTTTTAGTGAAAGGTAAGGTACTTAACTCCAAAACTAATTTACCCATTAAGTCGAATATCAAATTTGAAGCACTACCCGAAGGCTATGAAGTTGGCAGGGCAATTTCAAACCAATTAAACGGTGATTATCAAATTGTATTACCTGGTGGCAAAAAATATGGATTCAGAGCTGAAGCCGATGGTTA
>CAYUZZ010000452.1:0-2519 GCA_964449505.1 uncultured Hyphomicrobiales bacterium
AAATTTATATAACTATATTGAAAAGGAAATTACACAGTTTTATAAAAATGAATTTGATGAATAAAATAATTAACCTGTAGGCACAATAAACGAAATACGTAATAATAGTTACATAACTTAATATATGCGCAATGCGTTTATTGAGAAGTTGCGCGGTATAGCAAAGAAAGGAAACTATGACATTACATAAAGCAATAGAAAAGGGTTTTAAAAAAAATGATATGTCAATATTTATGGATCGCCACGATGTTTCTGAATCTGTTACAGCCGAAATAGTTGCACAAATACACCTGGAAGATTTAAAAATACAGCATAAATATAATTGCAGGGGATTAACATATTGGTTTGATGATTCCCGGAAAACAGCTTTTTGTTTGATTGAAGCACCCGATATAAATGCTATTATTCAGATGCATAACCATGCTCATGGCAATGTACCTCACCAAATTATTGAAGTTAATAAAACAATTGTTGAATCGTTTTTAGGTAGGATAGAAGATCCTGAAAAAGCGCAGAATACAAATCTATATATTATTAACGAACCAGCCTTTAGAACAATAATGATGATTTCTATTGAGAATCATTCTTTTAAAAATTCCGATCCTTTTTCTATTATTGCAAATGTGCAGCAAATTTACAAACACATACATGCAATTCTAAAATCATTTAATGGAAATATTGTTCAGCAAAATGAAGATGGTTGTTTAGTCTCTTTTCGAACATTTACTGAATCAGTTTTATGTGCTTTGAAGATTCATGAAAATTATATAATTCTCATTACCAAATATCAAATTACTTTTACAGAATTATCTATTGGGTTACATTGCGGAATCCCTGTGACCGATAAAGAATCAATATTTGAAGATACTATTAAATTGGCTCAACGAATGTGTTTTATTTCTGCTGCTGAGGTTGTTATTTCTACTGAAGCACAGCAATTGTTTGATAGCAAGAATGTTGGCGAAGTTTTGAGTAAAACCCATTTACACACGCTAACACCAGATGAAGAAAAATTTCTTAATGGTTTACTGGAGTTCACTGAAAAAGAGTGGCAAAATTCCGAATTGAAAGTGGATGATTTCGAGAAAAATATTGGAATTAGTAAATCAAGACTCTATCGGGAGATGATTCGGTTAACCGGGAAATCACCGAATGTTTTTTTACTACATTTCAGGCTACGGAAATCGTTGCAAATGTTACAAAAGCAAAAGGGTAATATATCTGAAGTAGCTTTCGATTCAGGGTTTAACAGTCCTTCTTATTATGCAAAATGCTTCCGTAAAAGATATGGAATTATGCCTTCAGAATTAGTGCAGCAATAAATCTGTACTATTTCATTTCGAATTAAATTCTTTTTCTGAACTAAATGTGCTTGCAGAAGAACCAAATGTGCTATTGAATGTAAATCTATCACCGTAGTTTTAAAGTGTATTATTTATATTTAATAGGATTATAATGAAAAAGAAATTCGCATTCTTATTTGCATTTTTAACGATGAACATCATGTTAAATGCACAAACCATGCCCACAGAAACTAAAACACTTTTCGAAAGATTAGGTGGAACACCTGGTATAACAGCCATTGTTGACGATGTAATTGAAGCGCACATGAACAATCCAGCAATTAATGCACGTTTTAAACCTTATAAGAATCAACCGGAGAGACTTGCAAAAATCAGACAACACACCATCGAATTTTTTAGCGCAGGAAGCGGGGCTCCAGTTAAATACAAAGGCAGGGATATGCCGACCACCCATCAGGGGATGAACATTAGTGCTGCAGAATATATGCATGTAATAGAAGATATTATGGGAGTTTTGGAAAAGCATAATATTGACGAGGAGTCTAAAAAAGATGTGCTGGCCATTCTCTGGTCGTTAAGACAGACAATAATGTCTAAATAATATAAAACAGAAGGATTAAAAATGAAAATTGCAAAAGAAAACATCGAAATAAAAATGGATATTCCAGGTGCTGTTATCCGTCAGAAAACAGAATTTGGTGACGCTTCAGGATTAGGTAAAATAAGCGGAGAGTATTTCAGCCTTTCTGCTGGAGTAGATACCACCCCGCTTTTTGTGGGACTTGAAGGAAACTTATGCCAAAGTCCGCATTGGGGTTATGTTCTGAAAGGTGAACTTACAACCACCGATGCTGAAGGCGTTCAGGAAACCGTATCCGCTAATGATATGTTTTACTGGCCAGCGGGACATAATGTCAAAGTCAATGCTGATGCGGAGATAATCATGTTCAGTCCTCAGCATGAACACAGCAATGTAATTAATCATATGATTGAGAAGACCAAGGGTTAATATTATCATTGAAAGACAACGATTCTTGATAGTCGTTTTATGGTAAACATATTCACCATTGAGATTGATTGGTTCAGAACTTAAATCCTGAGTTTATCTCAATTAGATTCCATCTTTATTTTATAAAGTAAAGATGGAATCTTTTTATTATAAATAACAGTGCTTTAATAACGAGTATTAAATGTAAGAAACTCGAAATGTTTGTA
>CAYUZZ010000453.1:0-2519 GCA_964449505.1 uncultured Hyphomicrobiales bacterium
TTTAAATAGAAGCCGTTTTTTGTGCCAACCAATATCTGAGTTCTGGAGAAATAAGGTCTTTTACAGAATCGAAAACTCTCTGATGATATTGATTAAACCACTCGATTTCTTCGGAACTTAGCATATCTTTTTTAATTGCTTTAGTATCTATAGGACACAAAGTAAGTACTTCGAAAGTATAAAACTTGCCAAATTCGGAAGTTCCAGCCTCTATCACATTAACCATATTTTCAATTCTGATACCATACTCGTTAGTTCTGTATATACCCGGTTCGTTGGAGATAATCATTCCTGGTCTTAATGTTACTGGATTTTCGTCCATTCTGATATTTTGAGGACCCTCGTGAACGTTCATAAAGCAACCAACCCCATGCCCTGTGCCATGTCCATAATTTATCAGGCGACGCCACATAGCATCACGTGCAAGTATATCAAGTTGTGAACCTCGGGTGTTGGCAGGGAAAAGTGCTAAATTTAAGTTGATATGTCCCTTCAAGACTAAGGTATAATCAATCATTTCTTGCTCTGTAGGTGTTCCAAGGTGGAAAATTCTTGTAATGTCGGTAGTACCATCAAAATACTGTCCACCACTATCGAGAAGGAAAAAGCCGTCTGGATGCAACTCTACATTAGTTGCTGGTGTGCTGCTGTAATGGACAATAGCACCATTGCCTTTATATCCGGCAATTGTAGCAAAGCTTTCTCCAAAGAAGAAGGGTGATTCGGCACGGAAAGCATTCAATTTGGCATCAACATCTAATTCTGTGATAGAAATTTTTCCAATATTTGTCTCAAGCCAATTAATAAATTTT
Source organism: uncultured Hyphomicrobiales bacterium (assembly GCA_964449505.1). GTDB lineage: Bacteria > Bacteroidota > Ignavibacteria > Kapaibacteriales > UBA2268 > JBDHXE01. The sequence goes on from CAYUZZ010000453.1 coordinate 813, forward strand.
ACCATAGCAACGCAGTCACGCTGCATGGCATTGCGAGTGCCCTGTAATTCAGTATCATTTTTGACAGCCTTCATTATAGTAGTAAAATTCATCCCTTCAACTATAATACAATTAGAAGGAATCAAATTACTCAATCCGGCGTTGATTCGTGCAGGGTCAATATAAACCTTGCTGCCACCCTCCAAACTAAATATCCTTTCGGAAATTTTATCATAACCAAATATCTGAAAACCTTCGTTCTCCAATTCACTTTTAACATCACTTGGTACTTTTTCGTCATAAATATATAATTCGGCACTATCTTTGGTGATAACCGAATAGCAATAAGCAACCGGATTGAAAGAAACATCACGTCCACGTATATTGAACAACCAGCAATTATCGTCCAAAGTAGCAATGATAGTTGTATCTATACCTTTATCTTCCATTTCGGTTCTTACATCTTCAATTTTAGCAGTTCTGGATTTGCCTGCATATATATCATTTTGAATGAAAATTGGATTTTTGGGGATATAAGGTCTGTCATGCCATATATCATCAATCAAATCATAAGAAGAATTTACATTGATAGACTTGTATGCAAATTGCTCTTTCCATTGCTTGTCTTGAATTCTTGGCACACACATACCATCATATCCAACGGTTTGTCCTGCCTTCAGTTCCGATGCCAGCCAGTCGGTAAAGTTGGGTACTCCCTCCATTCCATATTTAAAAACTTGTATTTCTGTACCAATAACATCTCGTTCGGACTGTAGCCAATATCGCGAATCAACCCACAAACCCGAGCTGTTGGCAGTAACTACAACTGTTGCTACAGATCCAGTAAAACCGCTTATCCATGCTTTGGTTTTCCATCTATCTGCAACATATTCGCTGATATGAGGGTCTGTGCTTGGAATAATATAAGCATCCAAACCTTTATCGTGCATCGCCTTTCTTAATGAAGAAATTCTGTCGTTTATACTCATTTTAAAAACTTAATTTTATTAAACATCTTTATAAAAATACAATTTAATTAGTTTTTTTTTAATTAACAAAAATATAATTTTAATCATAAATGGATTTTAATTAATTTTGTAACATAATATATAAGGTCAGTTATGGTAAAATTCTTAGATTTATACAAACAATATCTTAGTATCAAAGGTGAGATTGATGCGGCAATTAAAAATGTAATCAACGAAAGTGCATTTATTGGGGGCAAATACGCAAGTATTTTCGAATCTCAATTTGCCGAATATATTGGTACTGATTATTGTGTTGGGGTTGGTAATGGTACCGATGCATTGGAAATTGCAATAAAATCCCTCGAATTGCCCAAAGATAGTGAAATTATAGTGCCAGCAAATTCATTCATTGCAAGTTCGGAATCTGTATCTAATTGCGGTTACCGAGTCAGATTTTGTGATAATAATGAAAATTATACCATAGATACCGATAATTTAAAACTACAAATTAATGATAAAACTGCTGCAATCATGGCTGTCCATCTATATGGAAATCCATGCAACATGGATGAAATAATACAAATTGCACAACAAAATAATTTAAAAATCATTGAAGATTGTGCCCAGTCGCACGGGGCAAAGTATAAAGGGAAAAAAACAGGCACTTTTGGAGCAGTAGCTACATTTAGTTTTTACACTGGCCAGAATCTTGGGGCTTATGGAGATGGTGGAGCAATTGTTAGCAATGATAAATCACTTG
>CAYUZZ010000454.1:0-2512 GCA_964449505.1 uncultured Hyphomicrobiales bacterium
CTCATCAACAAAAGAAACAGACACTGCATCCTCCTGGCCTACAAGCCAGAAAGCGAACCAATTATCTCCTAATCCCATGGGGCCAGAATACTCAGGTGGCGATGGTGTCACCCGAAAACGTCCACCCGTGTGCTTTTCTCTTTCCTTCAATGTTGCAAGTGCCTCTTTTACCTGCGAGGGATTAGGGTGTTTTCCTGCCTCTTCTCTAGTTGCTTGGTGATTAAAGAAGTGTAAAAACTCCTTGCTTGTGTCTTGCTCTACCAGTTTAATCCATTCGCTTAACGCAAGGTGAAACTCCTTTTCATAAAATATGGCTTCCTGTAATTTATAGAATATTATAATTCAAGTAATTTACATTATTAAATCTTTTTTAAAAAATACCACCCGACCCTTTTGCAATCAGGTGGCATGTACAAAGTTGTAGCATTCCTATTTAACTATAACCACTTTCTTGGATTCTAATCCATAATTGGTTTCAACAACCATAAAGTAAAGACCACTTGAAATGTCGGATGTTTCGATATTGAATGTGTTTATACCTTTTTTCAATACATCATTGTAAATAGTTTTTATTGACTGACCATTCAAGTCGTACAATGATAATTTACCAGGTTGAGATTCGTTAGTTATATAAGTAATCTCAATATTGTCATCGTAATTCGAAACAGAAAGACCATTTTCAGAGGAATATTCAACATCACCTTCGTCCCAAGAATAGCTATCAACAGTCTCATTAGAAGCAACCATTTTACCGCTATAATTAGAATTGAAGTTAGTTCCATATTTTGCATCAATATAATCAATTACTTCATCTCGAAGTGCTTTAGTATTTGAATTATAGCAAAGTATTTCTGCAATTTTTCCTGTCAAAGTGTGAGTAATTCCTAGTGCAGATATATTATCCATATACCTTGTTCTGTTATATGAACCACCTACACCATTTTCGCTTGTTTCAGTTGTAAATCCAGTAAATGTTTGATATCCGGAAGTAATACCATTAAGTGATACTCTAACTTTTCCAGCACCATATTCAATGCTTACGAAATAATTAGTATTTGTTGCGGCACCAATATAAAAGTACCTTCTTTGTGTTGAATTCCAAACACCTAAGAAAACACGATTTCTATAAACATAAACATTATAACCTGAACTAATACCACCTGCTTCGAAGATAACTTGTCTGGTAGATATATTGGCGCCTGTTTTGAAAAATGTAAAAAATGATTTAGCAGTGTTGCCATTCAATCTTGCAGCATTATTATTGTATGGTATAGATAAAATATTTGTGCCACCTGCAAAGCTAACTGAATTGTTATTATTAAAGTCAGCGTCATTTGCATTTAAGTTTGGTGCCGTTGCTCCACTTGGCAATGTAGCATTTGAATTTGCACTATTGTTATCAACCCAAATTGGGCTTACATAATTGTAACTTAATGAAATTGAAGCATCAGTATTAGAGTTAATTGTTATTAATCCAAGAGCCGAATTATCAACTTTATGAACTAATTTAGATTCCACTGCATATAATTCCACTAGATTCATATCTGAACCCTTTTTACCATCGAAATTAACATTAGTAGCGTCAATATCGTAAGCATTATTGATTAATTTGAAATAATCACCAGAAATACCATCTAAATTGAAATTGTCGCCTATTGATACTAATTTTGCATTAGTATTTTCAATTACTACTGCATTAGCACAATTTTCAATAGCAACACCATTACCAACTATAACTTGAACATTAGCATGAGTACTCGATGGATTATCGTGCAAGTATATACCTGTTCCAGTACTCTTAGGATTAATTTGAATATTTTCTACTGTAGCATGAGCACCGTCACCACCGTTAGAATTGTATCCTTCCCAATTATTAGCAAATACACCATAATCTACATTAGATAGAGTTCCTCCAGAAATATAAGCAGGAGCATTTGATTTTACATTCCATAACTCATAAGCTTGCGAAGGAACGGTTGATGAACCAGTAATGTTATTGTTTAATGAACTTGATGGAACAGATAATGAAGAAAGTAAAATTCCATCCCATTCTGTAGAGACACCGTTTGCTGATGGAGCTATTAAATTATTTGAAAGCGTGAATTCTGATGCACTTGAATAAGCAAGATTATGGAAAATGCCTCTTCTACTAACATTCATTAAATTATTATCAATAACTCTACTATTTCCTGGATCAGCTTTATAAAAATTACCTGTTTGAACACCAACTCTAACATCTGTCATAACATTATTAATAATTTTTGTGTAACAATTATTATAAATAAGAACAGCTATTCCATATTGAGATGGTTTAATATTTTCAAAAAGATTATTTTCAATTAAATTACCTGTTGTTGCATTTCCACTATTATAATAATTATAGAAATCAATACCGGCATAATTTAAATTCTTTACAATATTATTAGAAACTGTAACATTGGATAATCCATGATAAGCACTAATTGCTTCCAATACATCAACATCAGCACCATACATAGACACACCGCTAGTT
>CAYUZZ010000455.1:0-2509 GCA_964449505.1 uncultured Hyphomicrobiales bacterium
GTATTGTCGGTTTGCTTCCGCTTGCGTTAAGCATAGGTGAAGGTACTGAATTACTAAAGCCAATGGCAATTGCCGTAATCGGTGGATTGGTGTTTGGTTTAATATTAGTATTCTTATTCTTACCTTCGCTGTATTACATTTTTGAAAAGAGAAAAGAAACTAAAGCTGTAAAAGCTGTTTAACCATTAATTATTTATAAAAAAGGATTGATCCTATGAAAACTTTAAAAATCTATTTTGCACTTTTACTTTTTGTAACAAGTAGTTTGGCTTTTGCCCAAAGCAATTCGTTCGACAGAGAAATTGCTCCATGGCACAAAAAAATAACTATGCAATGCGGAATGTTGAAAAAGCAGCCAGTAAACGCTGAGCAGATACTTGAAAATTTAAATCAACTTGAAAGCGAACTTAAAGTGTTTACCGACAAGTATCTTGACAATCCACCACAAGAGTATGCAAAAGATCCAAATTGGAAATCATACTTCCAGACATTGGCTGACCATATAGTAGTAGTTAAAGAACGCGTTGAGAAAAAACAATTTGACAAAGCTTCCATTTATTGTCCCAATTTCTGCAAATTATTCGGACATATTCACAAAATTAATGGTACAACTGACTTCACAGACATTGTATTTTCATGGAGAATGGAAGTAAAGAACACAAACGATATGTTTATTGTTAGTAATGTAAATGGTGTAAAAACAAACCTCGTTGTGGTTGAGAATATTTACAAACAAGTAATTAAATACAAATCTATGCGAAATGACAAGAACATTGACTCTATTTTCAAACCGTTAGAAGATGATTATCTGACTTGGTTAAATGCCATCAAATCTGGCGACAAGAATAAAATTACTATTTCATTCAAAAAATTCATGGATGATTTTGCTAAGCCATACATGGCTTCTTTCTAAGATAATGAATTTGGCAAATATGAAAGCCAAGTTTTTTTTAATTAAATATAGGATAAATTAAATGACTAATCCACAAGAATGGCTCGAATTCGGGCAAAAATTCCACGGTCACAAATGCCCGGCAATGCCAATGGGTCTGCGTGTAGGCGCGGCGGCAATGAATGCTCTCGGTGTAGAGCGAGCAAAAGACGGACAAATTCTTGCTTTTGTCGATTTAGGTGATGACCACTGCGCAACTTGCTATGGAGATGGTTTGCAAGTTATTATGGGAACAACCTTCGGCAAGGGCAATATAAAAAAGACTCATAAAGGTAAATGGGCTGTAACTGTTGTTGACAGAGCTACCGGAAAAGCAGTCCGTGTTACTCCAAAAGCGGAAGCAATGTTGGCTAATAAACAATCGGCATTCTTCAAGGACTACCGAGAAAAGAGTATTCCTGCGAGCAAAGTTCCGGCAGAGATTGTTGACCCTTTGATAGCCAATGTGATGAATGCACCGGCAGAAATGCTTCTAAGCATTTCTCCAATTTTCGATTACAAACTTGAACCCAAAAAAGACAGTTTTGATGGTTTCGTTTGTGAATTATGTGGTGAAATGACTGTAATGGAATACGGCAGAATCAAAGGTGATATGAAAGTTTGCATAGATTGTGCTGCTAAATAAAATCAGAGAATGAAAGTGGCAATTTAAAATTCTCTTAATTAAATTGCCACTTATTTGTCAACAATAATTTTGAGGATAAAATGTATTTTAATAAAAAACATGAGCAAAAATTAGTAACGACTATAATGATTTTAGTAATGACATTTACTATTACATTTATAGGAACATTTAGGAATTATGGATTTTCTGATAATTTCATTCAGAGTTGGTTTAAAGCATGGGGTTTCGCATTTATTATTGCATTACCAATAGTTATGATGATATTGCCACATATTAGAAGATTCGTTGGCAATTTTTTAATTAAAAAAGAAAACATTAATGGGTAAATATATGGCACATAATCATTCCCATACCAAACAAGGTAATCAATCGGAAAAAAACCTTCTTATTACAATGTTGTTAAATTTTTTAATAACAATTGCTGAAATAATTGGCGGAGTAATTTCGGGTAGCTTGTCTCTTATTTCAGATGCTCTTCATAACTTCAGTGATGGAGTAGCAATAATCATCACATATATAGCAATGAAATTGAGTCAAAAGCCTAAAACATTTAAATATACTTTCGGATTTAAAAGGGCGGAAATATTAGCTGCTATTATTAACTCCTCAACATTAATCATTATATCTTTTTTCCTTATTAAAGAGGCAATTGAACGGTTTTATAATCCAAGCCGGATAACTGGCTCTCTAATGCTTATAGTAGCTACAATTGGATTAATAGCAAATGTTGTGGGTACCTTATTGCTCAAAAAAGGCTCCCAAAATAATATGAATATGAGAGCGGCATATTTTCATTTACTCAGCGATGCTGTTTCAAGTCTTGCAGTTATAATTGGTGCTGTTTTTATTATGTTTTTTGAATTGTATTGGTTAGACCCAATATTGACTATTCTCATTTCACTTTATATTTTAAAAGAAGCTTATAATATTAC
>CAYUZZ010000456.1:0-2499 GCA_964449505.1 uncultured Hyphomicrobiales bacterium
TTTATGAAATTATTTTAGATAAAGTTAAATAATATTCAATAAATAGTTATATTTTAGGAACAGGAGTTAATTGTGAGATTATCTTACAGGGCACGTATCACAATACTTACTATTTTTGCAGTAGCAATACCAGTTGTATTGATACAGTATTTTTCAATAAATTTGCAACAGCGTATAGCCGAAAAAGCTGAATCTGAATTGATGATTCTTGCCGAAACCAATATTAAGCAAATAGCCAAAGATGCGTATTCAATTTGTGAAGCATCTAATGAAATGATTTCATCAAAGAATAGTTTGGCATTAAAATTACTCAGCAATGAAATTAATAAAAAAGGTGGATTTCAATTATCCAAGGAGTTAGTTGAGTGGAAAGCCCGAAATCAATATACTAATGAAACTAAGCTTATTAAGCTACCCAAATTGCTTGCGGGTTCTCAATGGTTTGGTCAGGTAGAAGCCTTTTCAAACTACTCGTTAATTGTAGATGATGTTACTAAAATAGTTGGCGGTACCGTTACCATTTTCCAGAGAATTAATGGCAGTGGCGATATGTTGAGGGTATCAACTACTGTTCCCAATAGCGACGGCAACAGGGCAATCGGAACATTCATACCAGCCATTAATCCCGACGGAACCAACAATACTGTAGTGGAAAAAATATTGAAGGGTGAAAGGTATTTCGGTATGGCTTATGTAGTAAATGATTGGTATGGTACAATTTACGAGCCAATCTATGATAAAGACAAACATATTACTGGTATGATTTATTCGGGCGAGAAACTAAATACCATTCAAACCCTAAGAAAGGCACTCAAAAGTATAAAAGTAGGGAAAACTGGCTATGTTTTTGTTCTCGGAACTATCGAACCACACAAGGGAAGGTACATAATATCCAAAGATGGTACCCGTGACGGAGATTATATCTTGGACGAAACTGATGCGAGTGGCAGAAAATTTGTAAAGGAATTATCTGACAAAGCAGTTAAATTAAAATCGAACGAGACCATTACTTTCGAATATACATGGAGAAATCCTAACGATTCTGTGGCACATAACAGAGTGGCAGCATTGGTATATTTTGAACAATGGGGTTGGATAATCGGAGCAAGCACATACGAAGAAGATTATTACGATACTAAAGACTCGATAAACTCAATTTTGGGAGATTTACGAACAAATCTTATAATTATAGCCGCTATTACTCTCGTTTTAATTGTAATTATAGCTTCTTTTATATCGAAAAAAATGACTACTCCTCTCTTATTTATCACAAAAATCTCTGATAAAATTGCAGATGGCTATCTTGCCGAAGCAAAGGCTCTGATTGAAGACTTTAAAATAAAACACAAGTTAACAGCAATCAATAAAACGATAAGAGATGAAGCCTTAATTCTAATGTTCTCATTTGATAAAATGTTAGGTAAATTAGAATCCCTTATTGGACAGGTGCAAAAATCTGGCATTCAGGTCTCATCAACGGTTAACCAGATTTCTGCCAGTGCCCGCGAATTGGAAGCTACAATAGCCGAGCAGGCTGCTCTAACTAATGAAGTATCTGCATCCAGTAGAGAAATTGCACAGACTTCGCAAAGGTTAGCAAATACAACCGATAACTTGAATCACATGGCAACCGATACCAATAATATTGCAATTGGAGGTCTGGATAAATTAGATGACATCAGAAGTAATTTAGATAATATGTTAAGCTCGAGTACTGGTATTTACGAAAAATTAGATATAATTAAGAACAAAACAAAAAATATTAATAATATAGTAACCGCTATTACCAAAGTAGCTAACCAAACCAATTTGCTATCTTTGAATGCATCAATAGAAGCAGAAAGAGCGGGTGATGCAGGAAGCGGTTTTGCCATTGTGGCACGCGAGATTAGAAGATTAGCTGACCAAACTTCAATCGCAGCTTTGGATATTGAAAAATTAATTCAGGAAATGCAGAAAGCTGTTAGTGAAGGCACTGAATTTATTATCACTTATACCAATGACAACAAGAAAGGTGCCGAGAAAGTAAATCAAATTATGGAGGAGATTAAGGGTATAATCGAAAGAATAAGCCTGCAACCAAATCAAGTGTCTGATTTGAAACTTGGTATGGATAATCAATCCGAAAGTGCCACTCAGATAAGTGATTCTATGAAACAGCTTAATTCTGCCACTCAGCAAACCCGCGATGCTGTGTATGAATTTAATAGTGCCTCAAAAAATTTACGTTCGGCAATAGAAAATCTCAATGTTGAAATTCAAAAATTTCATATTTATGGAATTGAAATGCTAATTATACCGTTTAATATTGAGAATGATATGTTTGCTTTAGGAATAGGAAATATTACTGAGATAATTCCTGTGGTAAACATCATTACAATTCCTGATTCTAACAAGTTTATTATCGGTATGATTAATTATAGGGGTAATATAATACCACTTATTGACCTTAAAAAAATAATCAGTGGTACAGATACTAATTTTTTCCTTAGTTCTCGA
>CAYUZZ010000457.1:0-1469 GCA_964449505.1 uncultured Hyphomicrobiales bacterium
TTGATCCTTTATTTGAGAAATATTATGGTTGTACGCCGTATCAGTAAAGTGTGTATAATACGGTGAACATAGTTAAAGTTTAAAAATCTCTTCTATCTCCTCCCAATCCTCTTGGGTCAAAGTGATATAAGGTCGAGCTGGAATTCTAATAGTGGGTTTCAGCTCTTTCTTTTTTGTGAGAGCCATTGCTTTCCAATTGACCAATCCTGTATTGTAATACTTTGCCCAGAAGAACTTTCTCATTTTGGAAGTAATCGGAATTGTTGGCGTTAAAGTTCCACCAAATTGATGAATAGCCGCATAAGGAGAGTTTGCAGATATTACTATTGATGATTTGCCTTGTGGTCTTACCTCCCCAAGTCCCAGCTCCCTCTCGGAAAAATTCAGGTTCAACGTAAGGAAGAACATCAACTTTAACTTTCATTGAGAAAGGTTCTCCCATATACATAATCTTTGACAGGTTTCTCCAAGATGAAAGCATCTGGCATTTTGGACATTTAGTTACTTCGGGAAATTCTTCTGTAGAATGCCGTGAATGATTACGAATTACATAATTGACAACTTTTTGTGAACGCTGTGCTATCCAATCTGGTGCTTCACTTATGCAAGTCCTATAAAAGCATTCTTTCCAAGTTTCTCCAAGCTTTCTTATTGGTTCAACCGACCTACGACCAAACATCGCAGCAGTCCTTACTCCAGGCAACCTCTCACAAACCTTATCAAACCATTGAGGCCACGCTTTTGAAGCAACCATTAAACCGTCAATAGCAGCAGGAGCTAAAGTTGGTGGAGCAATCCTTAACTTGTTTCGAGGAACTCCTAATCTGTGCATAACATCATAAGCTTTGTTATAGTCCCACTTATTATCCTGGACAGCTTTCCAAACATCTCCGTCAGACCAATCGTAAATAGGTCTTGCGTAAAAAGTTCCATAACTGTTTTTACCTTTGGTTAAATATCCCTTGCTTGACATCAAACCCATTTTTCTGAGCATGGATTCATCAGTACGAAGCCCTAAGACAGCAATTAAATCCTTACCTTTGGCAGGTGGAAATTTTTCTTCGCTAATAAGTCCTTGAATATTCTGCTCATGAATTTTGATTGCGATATCAGGTGGTGTACGAACCCATTTATCAGGAGTAAGTAAAGTATCGAAAACCCAGAAATAAGGGTTATGCCTGTTAAAGATATTAACCACAGGTTGATTGGCATAAAACCAGTAGAATTTGACTTCTGGACGTTGAGCTACCCGTTCGGCATACTCAAAAGTACCCGGATACATAATTTCCTCGTCTCGCATAACAACTTCTACAGGAAGTCTGCCTGTCATTGTAGCGGCAATTATGCAAACTTCAAGACATATTCCCGAGTCTTTACCAGCAGAAAAAGAAACAACTACTCTGTGTCCTTCCTGATAAAGCTTAATCATTCTATCAAGAGCGGCATCGAAGACATTGTCAATGCAATAG
>CAYUZZ010000457.1:1479-2499 GCA_964449505.1 uncultured Hyphomicrobiales bacterium
TTATAATTTGAAAATAAAATTTGTCGGGTATAATTGAACCAATAAACTTGGTTTCTAAGAAATGATAATTTTTCGCAAGTGTATATGAGAAATGTTTGGATACTAATTCACTTAACCAAGTCATTCCGAATATCTTTACATATCCAAAATCTTGGTATAAATTTTTTAGTTCTTTTCCCTTAAAGAACTTAGCCGGAGAATTGATTTTAAAATGATTCAGAATGTAGGATTCTCTTTTTTGATACTTTGTTCCGTAAGCCATAATCAAGAATTTTCCGTTAGGCTTTAAAACCCTTTTGATTTCTTGAACTGTTCTAAGATGATTAAGTGAGTAAGAGTAACTCCCGAAAAGAGAAAGGATACAATCAAAGCTTTCATCATCAAATGGTATATTTGACATTGTTCCTCTGATAAACTTATGATTTGGAAACTTTTCGGTACTAATCTCAATCATTCTTTCTGATATATCCAAACCGACATATTTATCAGTTTTAATTCCGATATGATTAAGTAAAACTCCAGTACCGCTTCCAATATCAAGAATTTTACCATCAGTAAAGCTATTTTCAACTAAGTATTTGTAAACAAATTCATCTTCAATCTTATGAATAGGTTCCTTATAGCTCCTATCATATACCTTGCTTAATCTGTTATAGATTTGCTTTGGCGTTATATCATTCATTCTTATCAGTTCCCAAATTGTATTGATAAAGTGTTAAAACAGCTACAATCCTGTATCAAAATTTGCTGTTTTCACAATTCTAACATTGCAAAACAAACCAAATCCCATGTAATGGTAAATGCACTCAATACATGCAAATCGGCACGTACTCAATATATGTAAACATGCAAGTATCGAATACAGGCACTCAATACCTGTACTCAGTGCATTTATCAATGCATAAGCTTTGAATAAGTTTGCGTTTGTAGGAATTGAAATAAGGAAAAAGCAATGCAACAGGAAATATGGCAAGAAGTATTCAAAGCAGGCAAGCATACAGATGCAAACGGAAATGAGCG
>CAYUZZ010000458.1:0-2497 GCA_964449505.1 uncultured Hyphomicrobiales bacterium
GAGAGGCAACAATTGAAATTAATGGAATGTTTATTAATATTGCGGTTGCCAACGGATTGAATAATGCAAAGACCATACTTGAAAAAGTAAAGAATAACGAAAAGCAATATCATCTAATCGAAATAATGGCTTGTCCCGGCGGTTGTGTTGCCGGCGGTGGGCAGCCACTTGCTCACGTAGAAAAATATATCTTTCCACTTGATAAAGAAATTATTAAAAAGAGACAATTAGCTCTTTATACAATAGATAACAGCAAGTCTATTCGGAAATCACATGAAAACCCATACATACTTAATTTGTATGCTGAGTATTTTGGGAAACCGGGTAGTGAGCAAGCACATCATCTTTTGCACACAACTTATAATGCTAAATTACCAAAGGGGATAAAATAATGTGTAATCAACAGAAGTATTCATTAAATGATGATATTTTAGAATTTATTAGCGATTGCAAAACCAAAGAGCATCCTGAATCGTACCTGATTGCAATATTACATAAGATTCAGGGCTTTTATGGTTTTCTGTCGGAGATACAACTTGATGAAGTAGCACATTTGTTAGAGGTTCCAACCGCTAATGTATATGGTGTAGCAACTTTTTATCATTATTTTAGATTGAAACCAAGGGGCAAATATTCGATTTCGGTTTGTCTTGGAACTGCTTGCTTTGTAAAAGGTGCCGAGGGTGTACTCAATTCTTTCAGAAACGAACTCGGAATCGAGTTGGGTGAAACTTCATCAGACGGCTTATTCTCATTGGAAGGAACTCGATGTATTGGTGTTTGTGCACTTGCACCTGTTGTGACTATCAACGACAGGGTATATAGCAACGTTAATCAAAATATGATCCCTCAGATTTTGAACGAAGTTACGCACAAGCAATGATTCTACCTTTAGAGAACTAAGGATAATAGAAGAATCGGCATTTAACACCGATTCTTTTTTTTATTAATTAACCCCCAATATTAGAATCTTCGAGGAAATGATAAAAACATAACAACAGGTCAGTATGTGTAACTATCCCCACAATATTCATCTCCCAATCAACAACAGGAAGTGCATCTACTTTATATTTTGATGCAATTTTTACAGCCTTAGCAACACTATCTTCTGGATAAACAAAATGGTCAATTTTATCCATGATCTTTTCATAATCAATAATGCGATTAAATCCTGTGTCGCCATAGGTCTGTCCTGGATCATATATTTGCCTAATAATATACTCGGTTACTTTCCTTTCGCAAAGCATTCCAACAATTTTTTTGCCGTCTAAAACCGGTAAATGTCTTATGTGTTCTGTTTTAAGAATTTCATTAGCTCTGTGGACAGTGTCTTCAATATCTACATAAAATAAATTTGTAGTCATAATTTCAGATATCTTTGTTTTTAAAGGCATTTTATACCTCATATTTGAAAAAAATACTATTCTAATTTAATACAAATCTGCTTATTAACCAAATAAGAAATTTTCAAAAACCGATTTATTTTTATTTCGTCATTTAAAAGAATTGCTTATATTTATTAATTTTAATTATAATTTGTTATGATTTCCTTAGAAACTTTCGTTAAGAATAAAGATATATTAGTGGTAGCACATCGGGGTTCATCTGGTGCAATTCCCGAAAATTCGCTCTCTGCATACCGTCAGGCTATTGAAGATGGTTCTGATATGATAGAAATGGATGTGCAAATAACCCTCGACAATCAAATTGTTGCTTATCATGATTTTGTACCTTATGGCTTTGAAGAAGATTTATCAAATTTGAATTATGAGGTAATTTCCAATATTGACATTGGCAATGGTTATGATTCTAAGTACAAAGGCGAGAAGATACCTTTATTAGAAGACGCTATTAAGTTAATCGAGAATAAAAATTATTTAATGCTCGAAATTAAAACTATTGCCGGAAATAACTTCACAAAAAATGCTGAGTTTCTTTTGGATTTGATTCATAAGTATAACTATCTGGATAAAACATTGGTTGGTTCTTTTAATCACTCTGCTTTGTCAATTTTAAAGAAGATTCAACCAAATTTGCGAACAGCTGCAATCAAAATTCCTGGTGATGTTAGATTACCTTCAGAAATAAAAACTTCTATTGGTTGTGATGCTTTTATTTGCGATATTGATGAGTTAAATCATAGCGTTGAGGAGGATTCATTGAATAGCGGATTATTTATTGGCGTATATTCAATCGATACAAAGAGCCAATTTGAAGAAGCTTTGAAGTATAATGTTACTGCATTAGCTACTAACTATCCTTCAAAAGTAAGACAATGGTTAGAGGAGTGATGATGGTTAGTTATTTTTTAGGATGGCTGACTTCAAAAATGCTTTGAAGGACAAATCTGAATTTACATTTGATTCTGTTTTATTTGTATTTTTTATTTTATTCAATATTTGGTCTGAATGAATGTTAACGGCAGAATTATCTGTTTCCAATTCTGAAATTAGATTAATGTTTTTTTCGGAAACTCCTATCAACAAAGTCTTATTTT
>CAYUZZ010000459.1:0-2473 GCA_964449505.1 uncultured Hyphomicrobiales bacterium
ACCATCAATCATCGCTTCGGTACTTCCATTAGACCATTTATAAGATTTGGCACCGTAAAGTAATTTTAATTTATATGCTTCATTAATGCAAACTGAATCTGGACCAATTATTTCATTATAAGTAGGAGCTTTGTCAAAAATATGTATTTTGCCAGTATGTTCGCAACCATTACTGTCCAAGCAATATATTTCGTAAATGCCCTGTTGGTGAACATACATACCTGTATCTTTTACACCGTTAGACCATGTATATTTTTCAAAGACATCAGTCACAAAAATATAGGTGCTGTCCTCTTTGCATTTTTGGGTATTGCCTAAGATTTTTATATCAATTGGTGGGTACAAACTCGCTACGTCAATTGTATCTAATGTATTACAAGCATCATCATAAGTACATTCTATAATGAATTTGCCTGGACCTTTAACATTGATAGACGAAGCCGAGCTACCATTAGACCACTTATAAGATTTTGCTCCATTTTTTAAAGTTAGAGTATATTTATCGTTATTGCAAACTGAATCGGGACCAATAATTTGATTAGTTGTATCCTTCATTGCAAATACTTCTTTGCTACCAACAAATTCACAACCATTAATATCATAACAAAGAACATCATATTTTCCGGGTTTGGTAACAGATATATTTTTGGAAGTTTTTCCATTAGACCACAAAATATCGTTAAAATACCCTTCAATAAAAATTAATGCACTATCACCTGCACAGATAAAATCATCACCGAGAACCTTGAGAGTGTCGTTTGCTTTCAACTCAAAATATATGGTATCGTAATAAACACATTCGCTAAATTTACTTTGGCTCTTTAAATATACTGTATCAGTTTTACCTGGTGTAAAAATTTGTTTATATAAATTGGGGTTATTAAAATATTTGCTTGGTGTCCAAGTATTATCATACAATTCTTCATCTCGTCCAATTAATTCAATTTGTTCTTTTTTGCAAATTTTATGTGTATTATTTAAAGAAGGTAAGGTATCGCAATCACATAATCGAAATTCAAAATTATCAATTCCGAAAAAATCTTCATAATCGTAATTATCGTATGCAACAGTAATATATGCTTTATTATTGCTACCAGCGGAATATGATACTTTAATTGAATCTAATTGACATAAACTTGTATTGTAAAATCTTTGGTAATTAATTTCCTCACCATTGATTAATAACTGAAAATATTTATAATCTTTGTTTTCTAATTTAACTATATCAAAGGATAGCAGATATTCTTTGTTAGGAATAACATCAACTACATATTGGAATAAAATATCGCCCATTTTTTTAGTATGAAAAAACAAAAAAGTATTGTTGCCATTGAATAAATTACAATTATCATTTGCATTCAATGGATTTTTATTATAAAAGATATAACGTGAACTAATTGAAGTAAATTCACTCAAATTATTTGCTTTATTTGGTATGATTTGATTATAGAATAATTTTTTCTCGTAATCTCCATCTTTTATATTATTTATTCCTTTTGGCTCACAAAATTCTTCATCTTTAATTGAATTTGGAAGCCCTAATCGGCTTAATCCAATAGCAGAAACATCAAATCCATTTCTTTGGTGGTTACACGCTGTTCCTTTCTTATCAGGGTCGCTAATTGTAGCAAGAAATCTTGCCCCATCTTGAGCGACATATATTTTACCATTTGGTGCAATTTGTATGGCTCCAAAATAAAAGGTAACATTAGGCTGGGCATCTAGTAAAACTTTAGAATTCTTTATTTCAACATCAGTTTTTAGTGATATATCGTATTGAAGTAATTGGCAAGGAAAGAATACAGATACATATAAGTATTTATTATTTGGCGAAATTTCAAAACCATAGCCCCAATCAAATCCTTCATAATCCACTTTATTTCGTAGCGTTAATTTACCAGTCTCATTATTAAAATCAAAAATCTCGATAACTTTTAACTTTAAATCAGATGATACAACCGTTTTCCCATCCTGTGATGCTCTCAGACCACATTCCCAATTAGGATGAGAAACGTCTCCAGCCCCTTTACTGATAACAGGGGTAGAGCTAACCCCCTTATCGGTTACCAAAAATACTATATATTCACTTGGCGTATATCTGTGGGCTATTACCCACATATCCTTTTTGTTTTTATGTTTTACCGCTGTAATCCTTTCAAGACAATTATCAGCAATATGTACATTTTTAGTAGATACATCTCCCAAATTATTATTCAATCTCATATCAATTATTGAATAATTCAATCCATTCACTTTTCTTTCGATACCTTCGATGGTAAAAAGATAATATTCGTATTGAGAACCCGGTTTAATAAATGAAATGCCAGATTGCATTGAAGAATAAAAGCCTTTCAAGCCAGTTCCATTTGGCATTAGAGTATGATTTTTAGTCCAAACATTTTCGCCATTACTATAAAATAGTAAATTGGCCTCTTTATCGGACCTAGAGGTGCAGCGATCCCAAGTCTCAATT
>CAYUZZ010000460.1:0-2472 GCA_964449505.1 uncultured Hyphomicrobiales bacterium
CATAATATTTACGGTAATTAATACGGGTTAAGTAAATATACTTAATTTGAAGTGCTTTTTTGTATGTAGTTTTGTAGTGTGAGTTAGAGTTTTTAATAAAGATTATGATTAGAATTAATTAATTTTTTATATTATGGAGTTTTTAGAATGAAAAGTTTACTAAGAAAAGTTGTTACAAGTTTGTTTGCTTTAGGCATCGGCTTGATAACAATCAACGAAGCTTCTGCACAGAACTTCGAAATGAATACCGCTACTGCTACTTATAATGCAACCTGCGGCGCTGTTATTAAAATGAGAGCTACATCAAGTGTGTTCGAGAATAATGGTGGTGCTACTTTAGGTACTACCAAGCCGACTTCAATCGAGGGTGTGGTTGAGTGGGGTGCGACTGCTAATGGTCAAACAGTGCAAGCTTTGTATTACGACCACATGATGACATCTGGTGTTGGCACTAAAACAATTGCCGATGGAGTTTATATTGTAGGTGGTGTTTGTCCTACATACTTACCGACTAGTGGAAATGTTTATAATGACTTTGCTACATATCCTTATGTTGTCGGTTCTGGTTCTGGTGCTAATAGTTACAATGGCACATTCCACTATGCTGGTGACGTTGCTCAGACAGTTTTCCCACAACGTTTAGGAAATGGTACCGAGCCTGATTTCGCCAATTTGGACTTCATTGGAACAGGTACAAAAACTATCCCTGCAGGCGAGGATGTCGGTATAGCTGGCCAGATTTCATCTGATATAGCCTCTCCATTAGAAATATTGGGTAATTTATTCTTGGGAACAGTTAATTCTCAATTAGATGGTACTGTTACCCTAAATAATGCAGCTGCTACTTTATTAATGGGTACTGGCGACCTTGCATTTAATAATAATGTTAATGTTACTCAGGGTGTTATTACTGCTGACGATGGCGATGGCGATGTAACCTTGAATTCCGGTTATACTCTTGCTCTTGCTGGAACCACATCAATTCTTGATTTTGGGATTAACACTAATTTAATTTTAACAGGTGATATAAGCAATGATGGTGACGGTACAAACTTAGTTTTTGATTGCGGATCTACTGTTACTTATAATGGTGCTGCAAATCAGTTAGTATTGCCAACAATAACAAGCAATGCTTATGGTAATCTTGTTCTTGCAAATGGTGCTAAAAGAGGTGGCAATGTTGCAAACTATGCTGATAATATTTATGTATGTAATGATTTCTCTTATAACGCAGGTGTTGGCGGTGGTAATTTTGACCTCTTAACCAATTCTAATATTCTTTATATGCAGGCACAGGACGCCATTGTTACCTATACTGCTAACGAAGAGGTAGTTGGTAAGATGAATCGTGTAACAGATGGTAGTTTAAGCTCTTATACCTTCAACAATGCACAAACAATATTTAGTTTAGCTGCAGATGCTAACAATCCAACATCTTTCGAATTGGATGTAAGACCAGGCACAGCACCATACAACTATGATGGTGTTAAAGACGTAAACAGAAAAATCAATGTAACTTACTCAGGTAATGCAGGTGCATTTGAATGGACTGCCCAAGCAGGCTATTTATTTGGTGAAGGTCCTGGTGGATGGGGTGGTAATTATACACAAGCTTCAATTAGATTTTATGAGAGTGACAATGTTGCTGCTGACGATGAAAAAGTTGGTACAGGTAATCCTTATGCAAGAGTTCCTGCAGCTGGTGTAAACTTAGGTTCAATATCATTAGCTGGTATTGGTAATATTGTCGGAGCTGTGCCTAATGGTATTGGCGTATTTGCATCTGCTAATGATTTGAAACTTACAGCTGGTCCTACTACTTTCTATACAGTTAATGACGGTCGTTGGACTAACCCTGGTACATGGGACGAAGGTGCAAGACCATCTGCAATTGATAATACTGAAATTCGTAATATGGTATATGTTGGTATTGACGGTCCATTTGCAGGTACTGTTGGTGGACTTGATGAAACTGATACACAAAACACCTATCGTGAAGCTACTGCTTATCCTGGTGGAATAGCTGCTGCTAATGAAATTTTAATTGCTAGCGGATATGCTAATGCATCATTGATTATCGGTAACGAAGATAACGGTGTTGATTATGTATTCAAAACAGCATCTACTACAGCACCATCATTCCAGAACGACAATACAAATGCTGCGAGCGGAGCTTTCCCAATGATAGATGCGAAAGGGTCTGTAACGAAAGCAATGTTAAACGGTCTTTGGATGGTATATAATACCAATTGGGCTGTTCCAAACAGTGTTCCTACATTTAGAACCTTTGATATCTTGAACTTAGGTTCAATCAATAACGAAGGTATCATTGAAGTTGGTGAATAACCTTTTTTACTAATAAAAGATTTTATGTAATCAAAAATCTGTTTTTGCTTAGGGGTTAAATTAGGCATAAAATACTTGGCAGGTTTAGTGATTTAACAATATGATATCATTATACCGAAAATCAAC
>CAYUZZ010000461.1:0-2470 GCA_964449505.1 uncultured Hyphomicrobiales bacterium
TACAGAAGTATTTGTTCCCCAATATGATAGTTTCTGCGAGTGTAATTTACTGAAATTTGATTACGATGTACTCTCATTACCTTATGCGGTTACGGGACTCAATATCCAAGAGTATTACAAAGGAGCACCAGTAGGAGGACTTGATACCACAATAGCAATTACTTTATTGCCTCCTCCCCCAAAATCAAGTGCCCTTTATACTAACAATTTCTTTATAAACGATATTAATTTTTATCAAAGATGGTCATTTAGTAATTTACCTGAAAAATCATTCAGAACCATCATTAATATTGCTGATTCAACTAAAAATCAGATTGTTAGAACAGATACAATTTATCCTGACAGAGCACCTTATGATTATAGCGTTAAGTTCATGGGTGATGCAAATATCAAGTCATCATTGGTAAAAAATTTAAATGAATTCACAGTGATGGGATGGTTCAACACGAGCACCGATAAAGGCGGTGTTATCATGAATTTGTCGGATACATCAATGACTCCCAATATTAATGTATTCTTTGCTGATTCTGGCTATGTATGTTTTTCTATGTACGACAAGTCTTATCAACTTAAGGATATTGGGAATACTCTCTATAGATATAACAATGGTAAATGGCATCATCTAGCAGTTGTCCTAAGAAAACAAGACCATAAATATATTTTGGAAGACCGGCTCGAAGTATATATTGATGGAGGATTGGTAGAAACCTATGATGATTCTTTAGATGCTTTCCAAAAACCACTAAATGGTCACTTTACTTTAGGTTATGGCACTTTGCCGACGTCAGATCCAAACTACCCAACAAGTTTAAATTATTCTGGTAGTTTAAGTGACTTCAGATTGATTGGGAAGGCAATGACATACGATGACATTATGCAGGTTTTGATTAAAAACCAACCTATCGACACATCAGCAATAAAGTCAACTGCATTATGGTGGAAATTAAATGATGTGGGACAAAGCACTGTTAATGATTATAACGGCAATAACAATGGTACGGTTACAGGAACATTGAACTGGAGCAAATCTCTATACCAAACTAACTTTGATTATTTTCTGAATACGAAAAATCTGCCTAAGGGAAAATATTACGTTGCTGCAATTCCCCAGTATTTTGGTGGACCTGATACGCCATATTCATACAATATTGACTCATTAACCATCAAGTCAACCTTGGATTCGTCAAATATTATACCACAATATACCAGGCAGGTCGATCTTAGACTTACTAATGGATTGGGTTATTATGAACAAGGTGACATAACTATGATAAACATCCAATCGGACATGGAGGTTAAGGATTATAATGCAGGTGACCATTATGGATTGGCAATTACAATAATCAATCCTGATGGTACCGAAAATCAAACTCACTACTTCCCTGGTAAAATGAATCCAGCTGATACAAATAATTTCTCGTCAACTGCATTTATGGATGTTGGTGGAGCTTTCCCTGGTTCGAAAATGAGGATTGTAGTTCTTGATACTGTTTACACAATACCTTTATATTATTATAAACTTGAAGTTCCGATATTTACAAAAAAAATTCCTGAACCTGAAGTTAAATATAATCAGGGACCATTTCTTCAAGCAGTGGCTCCAGGAACTATGCACCAGTATGAGCCAATTATCCTAAAAAATGTTGGTGATGACGTAAGCAAAATTACCCTCAGCTTCTTCGATAATATGAATAATGTACTGGATACGGCTCACTTCATCAAAGATCCCAACGGATATAGAACGTGGGTTCTAAATTATGATATGGGCAAACTATGGCCCCCATATTCTACTTTTGTTTTTAGTATGTGGGCTGCTGAGGAAAATGAACCCTTAGATACCTCAAGTACATATACAATCGAAATGATTAGAACCAGACCTTTGTGGATGAATAACCCTAACTATGTAATTTACAGAGATATTAGTGAAACAAACGATTCGGTGTATTTTACTTTGAAATTAGCAATTGTTCCGAAAAATTACGAGGTAACAAATAACTTTGGAATACCAGCCAGTTTCTTGCTAATAGGTGGTGGAAAGCTTTATCAAACTGGTAGCTTAATGGAAATGCCAATGGCGTACAGTAAATCCACACGAAGACTTAGAAAGACAGGTGAACCAATTGAAAGTGCACTCGTAGCTCAGTTTAAATCGGGATATTTGATTGGAGCATTGGAAAAATTAGAATATAACAAGGACAAACAAAACTTTAAGTTTGCAGAAGAGATGGAAAAAACTCTCGACAATGAAAAAAATGTTAGTCCCGAAAAATCGAAAGGTTCATGGACATTTGAACCAACATTCGAATCCAAAACTACAAACAAAGTTGACATAGATACTAATAATCTACTTACAATAATGCACAAATCCAAATATGAAATTGGCGCCCACTTCGATATTCCCGCTATAGATGCAATGATTAAAGAACTTAATGCATCAATCACTGCAGAGTTGGCACCATGGTCTGCACTT
>CAYUZZ010000462.1:0-2466 GCA_964449505.1 uncultured Hyphomicrobiales bacterium
AGGTGGGATTGGTTACCGTAATTCATATGGGGTATGGTCACCACTTACAAATCTTATGTCAAGTTCAAATAGTATTGATTATACTGTTAATTATACCAATGATGATATTGGTAAAAAAGTAGGTATAAAAATTGCATTATATAAAGAAAACTTGGGTAGTTTAACCTTACTAACAGAGGAGCCATTGGAATTTATAAAAGAAAGTTGCTATCCAAACGAATCTGAATGTTGTCCTCCTGGAAGATATGATTGGCTGAATATATCAATTGAAAAAGGTGCTGATGGTTGTTTACCAAATCAATATTCTGTAAAGCCAACATTATCCATTCCTGAAGGTTATTTGAATTGTTCATCAGAGATTATTGTTGCAACTAAAGTTGATGATAGCCCATATCAAAGTCAAAATTACACATCCTTAGAGGATATTGATATGAGTGATTTCAACCAATGTATAGATGCTGGAAGAAATATGGAAGTAAACTTATCCATTTATCTTGATGGGGCAGAGAATCCTTGTCCAATAAAGAAAACAGTATATGCTCCGGTTCAAGAGGAGGGTGAGCCATGTACTATTAATGATGAGTGTCAAAATATTCCTTGGGAGGATAGAGAACCAATCCACATTGAAGTTAAAGATTGTCCAAATTGTTTTATTAATGTTATGTACAAAACCAGAAAAGCATGTGGTAAACAAGAAGTTCAAATCACCTTAATTGAGAAAGAAGCTGCTAATCAGATGCTTGCATGCTGTGTAATGGGTATAGAACAATTATATCTTGCAGCTGTTGAGAGAATCGTTTTTAAAAATGAAATGGGGTTCGATCCAAAAACTATTGATGATGGTTGTGATAATACTTGGCGTATTGGTACTGCTTCTTGCTGGGCAACTTGGATACAAGTTATATCAAAATATGATGACCCTCTTGCTTTACCTAAGGTAATAGAAATAAATAAACCTTGTTTAGTCAACTGTTGTAGAAGAATGATTGAAGTTTGTAGAATATGGGATTACGAAATTTCAATAAGAGATTTAGGTCCAGATCCTCTTTTACCTGCAGTTAATTGTGAAAATGTTACATATCCAAATACTACTCAAAGTTTATCATGCTATGATATGTGTTCAAGTTTAGAAAATATTAATTCAATATCTGTTCATAAAGAATCAATTTTTGAAAATAATTCAATTATTGAAAATAAAAAAGATGATTTTAATGTCAAAAGATGTTTATTAAATATATCAAATGATAATAATCTATTTAGAGTTTTAGTTGATAATTATCTTTCCAATAAAATTGAAATAAATTTCTATAATTTGAATGGTGAATTGTTATTTAATAATTCCCAAAATCTTAATAAAGGTATGAATACATTCGATTGCGATCTAAATCGTTTTAATTCTGGGACTTATTTATATAATATCATAATTGATGGATATCAAGTTAAGTCTGACAAATTCATTATTGTTAAATAATCTTATTTATTGCTACCAAAGGTTGCAAAAACCTTTGGTAGTTACAAAAAATTTAGGAGGATATTTTGAAAAAAGTTGTTTTATTAATTTTTGTATTATTGCAGTCAATAAACTTAGAATCAAGTGACTGGAGATTTGTAAAAAAACTAAACACGGGCAGAGTAAATGATATGGGATGTTTCGATAGTGTTAATTGTTATTGTCAAATTCAACAATCAGGTTATTTTGAAATATATAATACCACAGATGCAGGCAAGACATGGTACAGAAAATTTACTTACGATTATCATGAAGGACCACTTAAGGGTTTGCTAAATGCACAAAGATGCGTTGCTCCAAGTAATAATTATTATTATGCTATCTTTTGGGAAGGATGCAATGTTGCAAAAAGTTCAGATGGAGCAGAAACATTTAAAAAAATAAAACTATCGGATTCTACATCACCTTATGAAATTGTAATGAGGGATTCCCTAAATGGGCTAATTTTTACTGGAAGAAAAGGTGGCTTAACCAATATTTATTCTACAAATGATGGTTGGGAAACATTTTCTCAATTTGATAGCACTATTGCTGGTAATTATTATGGTAAAGAATTTACTGATGATGAAAATCTCCAATTGAAGTATAGTGCAAGGGTAGGAAATTTAGTAAGCAGTCAATTTACAAATTTAAATTTTAAAGAAAAGGAAATAACACCATTAAAAATATTTTTCAATGATACTATTCAAACGTATAGAGATGTGTTTTTAGAATTAGATGTCATAAATGATAGCATTACTTATATGGTTGGCTCACGAAGAATTTATAATGATTCTGCATTTAGGGCAGATGTGATTTATAAAACTTATGATGGAGGGTACACATGGGAATCAATATTAGATAGTTTGTTTGAGCAAAGATATGGATTAGATGACATTGCCTTTTATGATGAAATGAATGGTGTTGCAGTAGGAAAATATGGTAAGATTGTAACAACAAATGATGGTGGTAAAACT
>CAYUZZ010000463.1:0-2463 GCA_964449505.1 uncultured Hyphomicrobiales bacterium
TATAATCTGTTGGATGTTCAGGCTGACATTATTTAGCCACATTTTAAAGTTATCGGGTTGCTTACTTGGAACTAAATTGTCTATTTGCGAATAGCCTATAATTGTATATGCCCTGTCATCTGCAGAGACAAGCATCCAACCCGATTTTATTTTTATCAGATAAAAGGTATTTATACTGTCCGTCCCTAAGATAAAAATGGATCTGTCTATCACTTTAAAATCTGATGAATTAAATTCCTCTTTTAATTTATTTTCCTGAATAGTACTAAAAACGAAATTTTTACTAACTTGAATTGCAGTTACCGGATTAATGGGTTTTGCAAATAAACTAATACCCAATAATGAACAAATAATGAAAACAATAATATTTCTCATTTTATTTCCCAATAAATAAAAAAGCGAATTACACAATCATTAGGAATAATCAAAGAAAAAATATTGCAATTTTTAATAAAACTAAATGGTGTTAATTAGCTCGGAAATCTCTACCGATACAATACCTGGCTTTTCTACAACCAAACCAGAAGCATAATTTGCCAATGCTGATGCCTCCTTTATGTCGGCGCCACCTGCCCACGCTGCGGCAAGAGTTGCAATTGCGGTATCACCTGCTCCCGACACATCTGCTACTTTGCGTGCAAATGTTGGTACCGAAGAAATGTTCCCGTTAGATTCGAAAAGCATCATGCCTTCCGAACCCAATGTAATTAGCACATTCTGGCATTGCAGTTGCTGAAGCAATTTTTCACCGGCATAAATAATATTCTCTTTATTGTTAAGTTGCATACCAAGTGCATTCGACGCTTCTTTTCTGTTCGGCTTAAACAAGCTAACACCTTTATATAAATAGAAGTTGTCACTTTTTGGGTCAACAAAAACAGGTATCTTATTCTCCTTAGAAAATATTATTATTTCTTCTATAAGGTTTTCAGAGAGTGTTCCTTTATTGTAATCTTCCAGTATTATACCAGCAAGCTCTTGTATATTTTTAATAGAATTTAGTATGAAGAGCTCGCCCTCTTGGTTAATCATTTGCCTAACTTCCCTATCAATACGGGCTATATGTTGATTATTTCCAATAATTCGAGTTTTTACTGTTGTAGGTCGGTCAATGTCCACAAACAAACCTGCAGGGGAAATTCCAGATTCCAAAGCTATTTCTGCAAACATTTTACCACTATTATCAGCCCCCAATATACCACAAAGCACTGGTTTTAGATCAAGCGAAGCCAAGTTTTTTGCAACGTTGGCAGCACCACCCAAATGAAAAGTTTCTCTTTCCACATCAATCACAGGAACTGGTGCTTCGGGTGATACTCTTGAAACACTTCCCCAAAAAAACCTATCAAGCATCACATCACCAATGACTGCTATCTGCCTACCTTTTGCCAAATTAATTATTTCTGCAGCACGGTTTTTATTAATATTCTTCATAAATTTACAATTCTAATAAAATATCGTTCAAAAATATGGAAAAATCACGAGAAGCAATAGCTTTTTTTAAAGTTACACTAACTAACTCTTCTGTATAGAATACTTCCTGTTGTATATCGCAGTAGTATGTAATATCTTTCTTTTTCAAAAATTTAAAAGCTGGATCGCTTTCTCTATATCCACGTACTACTTTTAAATCATTTCCATCAGTCCATAATTTAGGAAATTGTTCGTTGAACAATTTGTCTTCGATTAATGATTCAAAATCGTACCAGTTCTCAGAAATTTTCTTTCTTAATAATTTCAAAAGAGCCGGTTCTGGATTGTGCATACCCGTTGCTGCCATGCAAGCATTAGGTTGATAGTGCATATATACACCGGAGGCAAGTTTCTTAATATTATCTACATTGACTTTCAATGGAAAAAATACACCAATATTTGTTTTGTAAGGTTCCTTATTGGTTGAGAATCGAATATCCCGATTGATACGGAATAAAGATGTTTTATTATCTGCTATATAGGGCAGGTTGGTCTGTGAAAATAGTTCATTCATCTTGCCTACATATAATTTTGATTGATCCCTTATTTCTTTTTCATAAAAATCACGATTTTTATCGAACCATTCCTTATTATTATTTTTAGATAATTCGTTGAAAAATGTAAATACATCCTTGTGAAAACCATCAAACTCTTTCATAATTTCATGCCTTGTTGTTAATTCCCATCAAATATCGTAGCGAAGTAGCACCCAAATACAAACTACTGAATTTCATAGATAGCGAAGTTTCTGTTACTGTGTTTACTAATCCAAAATTCAAAGGAAATTTTAGGTTTGTTTCTTTAATCAAGTAGTCACTATACAAATTAAGATAGCTTACCAAAGAATTACCAAAATTTGATAGGCTAATATAATCAGAACCACCTACATTAATTATTCCAGTAATATTTTTTTCAATTACTTTGTAAACTGTAATTGCAATATCTTCAATAAATACAGGATTGGTAAAATGATTAGAGGCAAGTGTCAAA
>CAYUZZ010000464.1:0-2454 GCA_964449505.1 uncultured Hyphomicrobiales bacterium
TATTTTTAATTTCTTTTCTCAAATTATTAAGTGTAATCCACCTCCATTAAGATACTTCGCTAATGTCAGGTGAAGGGTTGCCATCAAATTTACCAGTGTAAAGGTAGTCAATTTCATTTTCAATCAAACCATTTTCAAAAGTAGTTTTGTAATGGAATTTTTCTAAGAAATTAAGCTCACAGTCAAACCCCATTTCTTGTTTCAGCCTGGTATGAATAAATTGACTCATTTCATTCCCTTCCGGTAGATGGCTACAACAAGTATTTGTCCATAAACTGCCTGAATGATATTTATCTGGGGCTCTCTTCTGCAAGAGTATTTCGTTATTCGAATTAAAAATAACAATAGAAAAAGCCCTATGCAAGAGCCCTTCTGTATGAACTATTAATTTATCCTTGTAGGATATTATTTCATCGTTATCGTTTAATAAAGCAATTTTCATAAAGTACAAATAATAAATAAGCGTAAACGAAATAAATCATAAAAATTGATAATTAATTAAAAATACTCTTTTCTAAAGTCATTTATCAATTCCGAATTCAACATTTCTCGCTTACGAATTTGGGCAAATTTTTCCAATAAGTCGTCCACTGTTAAGTTTTTTTTATCTTGGATCGACAATTCTTCCACAATTTCACCCTTATACATCATTATGGTTCTATTGCCAAGAGCCAGCGCCTGTTGCATACTATGAGTAACCATAATCGCAGTCAGATTTGACCTTTTTATGAACATCTCTGTTAATTTGATTATTTGGGTGGCTGACTTCGGGTCAAGAGCAGCAGTATGCTCGTCAAGTAACAGTACTTTGGGTTGATTGGCTATAGACATTAATAATGTAATTGCTTGTCTTTGCCCACCTGATAATGAGCCAATAATATTATCTAGCCGAGTTTCAAGTTGCATCTCCAATTCTTTAAGAAGTTCAGTGAGTTGTTGACGTCGCAAATCATTTAGTTTTTTTAATGGGAGATGCCTTTTACCCCTATTCATTGATAGATGCAAATTTTCTGCAATTGTCATATTTGGAGCGGTACCAAGATACGGATTCTGAAAAACACGGGATATCCATTTTGCACGTTTAAAATCTGGCATAGAAGTTACATCGTTATCATCTATGATAATTTTACCCTTATCACCGATAAACGAGCCTGCAACTGCATTTAGCAGAGTAGATTTACCCGACCCGTTAGTTCCAATAATAGTGAGAAAATCCCCCTCGTTGATTTTTAAGCTTATATCTACCAATGCTTTAACTTCGTTGTTTGTGCCCGGGTTAAAAGTTTTCGAAAAATCTTTGATATCAATCATCGCTGTCCCCCTTTGGAATCATTGTATCTTTTAATTAAAGCATCAGGTACATGTATATTATATTCTTCAGCTAAAGCCAAGTTAAGATTGAGTTTTTCGGGTACATAGTTTTTTATTGGTATAAGCAAAGGGTTTTTACCTTCAAATACTTTCATAGCTGTCATTGCCGTCTCCGAGCCAACCTGATAATAATCTGCCCCCAAACTAATGAATGCACCTCTTTGAACATCTGAATAAGCATTAGTGAAATAAGGGATTTTCAATACTCTCAATTTTTTAGAAATTGGCTCGATGGCTAAACTAATGGTATTGTCGCCAGAAGTAAATACAATATCAATATCTTGCTTAATCAAGTAGTTTATGCCGTCAATTATATCGCCTGTTGATGACACATTTGTTTCGATTAATTTAAAATTATACTTTTTGCAGGCAGCACGCGCCTTAATTGTACAGGCAAACGAACATGCTTCTGCGGGATTCCACATTAGTCCAATCCTTTGTGCCATTGGAAAAAGCTCCCTTATCAACTTTATGGTTGATTCGACGGGTTGGAAGGTTGCTACACCTGTGATATTTGGACGGTGCTTATCAGTACTGGTTGCCACACCTAAAGAATAGGGGTCAGTTACAGCACCAAAAATATGTGGAATTTTATCATTTACGCCTGCCATTGTTTGAAGTGCGGGTGTTGAAATTGTAACAATATAATCATACTTTTTTTGAACAATTTCCTTGGCAATCATTTGAGCATTACCAAAATCATTTTGAGCATTTAGTACATCTTCGGATATATTGTATTTCTGGAAAACATTATTTTTAACAAAAGTATCGTGAATACCATTGTAAACATCACCCAAAACTGCATTATCATTAAAAAGGAAAATTGCCACTTTCTTTTTTACCAAATTAGATGATAATTCATTGACTTTTTTTTCACTTGAATCTTGAATGATTTTATCTGCTCTTTTTATAATATTATCCGAAAACTTATAGTTTAATTTTTTTGCAACATCTAAATTAATATATAAACTTGTTTCCTTAGTTTGCAAGATGGGTAATTCGCTTGTTTTTTTGCCTTGAAGAATTTTCGCTAAATAAATGCCACCATCAAAACCTGTTCTGTAATAATTAGGTCCAAGAGCA
>CAYUZZ010000465.1:0-2449 GCA_964449505.1 uncultured Hyphomicrobiales bacterium
GAAGAAGGACATGATGAAAAGATTGATTTGAGGGAAATGAAAAGATTAATTGGCGACGAAAATGCTGAATTTCTCAAGAACAAATCTGTTGAATTATATAATTACGCTGCTGATTTCCTGTTAAAAAGGGGAATAATTCTTGCTGACACTAAATTTGAATTTGGGATTAATCCGAACGATGAGATAATTTTAATCGACGAAGCATTAACTCCTGATTCATCAAGGTTTTGGTTGGCGGAGAGCTACGAACCCGGGAAAAATCAATATAATTTTGACAAACAAATACTAAGGGATTATTTACTTTCGATACATTGGAATAAAACTCCACCACCACCCCAAATCCCCGAAGATGTGATTAAGAAAACTATCGATAAATATAAAGAAGCATATTTTAGAATCACTGGCAAAGAGTTTTTGGATTAAAATGAAGAGAGTAGATATATCATTAGAGAAAGAAAACTACAGATTGTTTGAATGGGGTGCATTCCTGCCAGCTCTACTAATATCAATTACTGGTTTGCTGTCAATATATAGTGCTACAAGAGGTATTGGCGGTGATACTATATTTTACAAACAAGCTGTATCATTTGTAATCGGTGTAGCTGTAATGATGATTACAATGTTCCTACCAAAGAAATTGCTCGAATCGTTGTGGATAGCAATCTTCGGGCTATCAATAGTGTCATTGATTTTAGTATTAATAATTGGCGATGTGGTTTATGGAACAAAAGGTTGGATAAAACTTGGTACATTATCAGTCCAGCCTGCAGAATTTGCCAAACTGGGAGTAATACTTGCTCTCGCCGGCTTCCTCTCTAAAAAAGGAATTTATATTGGCAATCTACGCGATGTAGTAATTAGTCTTCTAATTGTGCTTTTACCGTTTATCTTAATATGGATGCAACCTGACCATGGCTCTGCTTCTGTTTTATTAGTAGTACTTGTTGGGGTACTTTTTTGGTCAGGATTTAACTCTTTCTTCGTATTTGTATTGATTACTATGCCCTTGCTTATATTGATGTCGTTCAAAGGTTTTTATTTTTATTTGGCAGTAGTATCCATTTTTTCAATCATCATTTTTCTATTTAAAAAAAGAATTTTAATAACCTTACTCGTTCTTGCACTTTATGCATCTGTTGGATTGATAACCCCAGCGGTCTATAATAATTTGCAAAGTCACCAAAAAGCAAGAATTGAAACTTTCATTAATCCTACCGCAGACCCTTTGGGAAGTGGATACAATGTGTTGCAATCAGTAATGGCTGTTGGTAGTGGTGGGTGGACTGGCAAAGGGTTGTTTCAAGGTTCGCAGACACAACTCCGATATATACCTATGCAATGGACAGACTTTATATTCTCGGTACCAACAGAGGAACTAGGGTTTTTGGGGGGCACGGGGCTAATTTTATTGTACTTGTGGCTAATCAGTACAACAATAAAAATCGCAAACGAAACTGATAGCCGCTTCAATAGTTTGGCATGCTTTGGAATAGCGACGGTATTTATGTACCATATCATTATAAATATTGGAATGGTAATTGGACTAACGCCCGTAATGGGGCTTCCTTTGCCATTTATGAGTTATGGGGGAACATCGCTTATCATTAACTTTTTGTTTGTAGGTATAATTCTAAATTCACATAGAGTTTATATTATGAAAAGAAACAATTAAGTTTAATTAATTAATCATATTTTTAGATAATAAACGTTATTATAAATAATAAATTAAAGGTTTGGTATGGAAAATATTGAAATAATTAAAGATAATAATTATTATTTGTTGAATGTGAATGGGCAATTAACTGGCGGAACCGAAACGGACGACTTTGTGACTTCTATCGAGGAAGCCGAGAATGATGGCAAGAATCTAATTGTAAATTTTGAAAATTGCAACTACATCAGTTCGATTGTGATTGGGTTGCTTTTAAAGAAATATGCTAAGTTTAGCGAAAACAACCTCAAATTTATTGTTTGTGGTTTGAACCATACTCTGGAAAATGTTTTTAAAATGACAAAATTGTTCACAATATTGTACATTGAAAAAGACTTGGAAGCAGCAAAAGCTAAAATGTAATTCCAAACAGATTCCTTTTTATGATACAGCAATTAATATAATAACATATTAATTTGTTGTTTTATTATATTACTCTACTTCTTATTTAAATGAATATAACTTTACGATATTACATAATAAACATATTTATACTAAACAACCATAGCTATTTATATCAAATATCTTAACCCAACTTCTCAAAAATATCGCCCATTTTCAATTAATAGATACCTAGTAGGATATTTTTTAAAATATTCTGAAATCCCTTCTCCTATCAAAAGTGCTTAGGGGTAAGATTGCGAAAACTAAGATACGAATTGGCTTGCAATCTGTACCGTTGGGTTAAAATATAGTTGAAGAGTAGTGGGATTTATTATTTAAAAATAAAATAATTAA
>CAYUZZ010000466.1:0-2448 GCA_964449505.1 uncultured Hyphomicrobiales bacterium
TTGCACCAAGCCTCATTTCAATATCTTCCTTGCTGATATTTGAAAACGCCACCGGTGTTTCCCTGAATTCAGCCCTACTTGCCACTACAGATATGGCATCACTTTCTATATAAAATTCAGTCAGATTAATTTCTACAACAGCTACTTGCTTGTCGCGAACTGTAACACTCACATTTTCCGGATTATAACCGACATAAGTCACCTTGAGAGTATATTTTCCAGCTGGAATATCTTTTATTTCGAAATTGCCTTTCGAATCACTCAGTCCACCCATTTTTGTGTTTGTAATTGCTACCGAAGCCCCGCTTAGTGGATATCCGCTGTCTTTAGATTTAACAGTTCCGCGAATGCCCCCATCAGCAAAAGCGGAAACATTTAGAATTGCTGATATTATTAATAAAGTAACTATTCTATACATTCGACACCAATATTTTTTTTGAAAATTGATTATTTTAAGATTCAAATTTAATAAATTAAGTTCAAAGCATAGCAACTTGCATATAATTTATAATATTTTACTTCTAAACTTTTATTTCTACATAAAATATGATGCAATATTGGAAACAACATCAGGTAATAAAATCATAGTGATTATGATTCCAGCCAAGGCACCATACAAATGCGCAGTATGGTTTATTCTATCATAGGAGTGATTAGAAGCATAATAGGTCCACCCAAGATAAAATGTACCAAATAACCATGATGGAATGGGAAAGGGTAATGGAAAAATCAATAATTCGGTTGCTGGAGAGATTAAAATAAAGCTGAAAAGAATGCCTGAAATGGCACCCGATGCCCCAACGCTTCCATAGTTATACTCCTTCCTTTTCTTCCACACAGTAAATAAATTTGCAGCCAGCAGGCTCAAAAAATAAATCATAAAGAAATTTAAAGAGCCAATATACGATTCTAATTGGAAACCAAAGAAATAAAAGGTAAGCATATTAAAAATAAGATGCATAATATCGGCATGCAGAAACCCGCTTGTTATCAATTGGTAATATTTTTTTTCGTATATTACTGCACGAGGATTTAATAATAATTTAAAATACAAATTTTGGTTTTTGTAAATCGTATATATACTTATTAGAATTGTTAATGTAAAAATTATTATTGAAACTGGAGAATCTGCAATATTCATTTAACTTTTTCCTTTTTAATTCGTTATTTGAGTATAAAGATTTAATTAATTTAAAATTGTATTAAAAAATACAAGATTGGTGTTATGAATAATTTATATCTTATTGTCTTTATGATTTTTGTTCCTATAATGGTAGCTGTTTCCCAGCCCCAGTTCTCTCTTAGTACCGACGATAATATGTTAATCATTAAAATTCATAACTTCGATTCGCAATGCTATGCCAAATATGACATGGAATTGCAAATTCAATCCAACAATATTAATATCTTCCTTCGCGACACAAGTAACCAAAAATGCAAAACTAACTGCTCTATAGATATGTCAATTAATATAAACCAACTTCCTCAGGGTAATTATAACGTTTATATTTTTAAAGAAGAACTAACACAATATTCCTACGCTAAGGATGCAAGAAAGCAAATTTACAAGAAGGATTTTAAAATTAGCGAGAATTATTCCAAATCACCTTTATCGTACGATATAAGCCACACCAGCTGTAGCCCACAAAATGAAAATTCTCAAATTCAAGGTGGCATCGAGGTTTATCCTAATCCGATTTCATCTCGGCTAACTGTTAAATTTGACTTGAAAAGCAAAGCAGATATTAATTTTAAAGTTCTTAATTTCTTAGGCAAAGAGCTAATATCTTTTGATAAGAAAAATTTAACCTCCGGAATCCAAACCCTCAATATAGATGCTGATAATTTACAACCTGGAATGTATTTAGGGAAGCTAACAGCTTCTAACGGTCAAGTTTATTCAATCAAATTAATATGGTCAAAGTGATGTTCAAAATTCTACTAATTTTATTCATGCTTTTTTTTGGGGCAACCTTTGTTTTTTCACTTATTTTAAAAAAAATGAAAAGAGCTTTTATTGGCGAAGTTGAAAAAGAAAGAAAGAAATCAAAATATAAAAAAGGTAAAGATGTAATTTATGACGATGGACACACAAAAGTTCTAAAAGGTGACTCAAAAAATGATTAAAAAGCAAAAATAATAAAAAATATTTTTCCGCTACCCATCTGCTTTTTCAAAGATTTCCTGCCAAAATAAAAAAAATATTCAAATCCTACTGTGACAAAATTTAGTTACAACTGTCTATTACATTTAGAGGATTGTAATAATTTTAAAATATATTTCTAAACAATGAATTTTTATTTGAAAATTAACGATAATTTTTGTAATTTTAAAGTTCTTGAACTTGTAAATGATTGATATTAAATAAATTAACAAATTTTAATAATGTTTTAATTTTGGAGTAATTAATGAAAAAATTATTGACCAGCTTATCCGCACTTATAATAG
>CAYUZZ010000467.1:0-2444 GCA_964449505.1 uncultured Hyphomicrobiales bacterium
AATAAACCATTCTACTTTATTGCTGATAACATTTTCCATTAAATCCGCAGCTAAGGCATTTTCTTTGGCATAAGCCATCAGCACGGAAGTATCAATTACTAATTTCAAAATGATTTTGACTTAAACTGTTTGATATAATTTTTTGTAAAGTCAGATAGAACTAATTTCCCGGATATTTCGGCACGCTCAGCCAGCAATTGCTCCCAATTATCAGTACCCTCCCAAAATATTTTTTTTAATTCCCTTGCCGCATCTCTGCTTCCATTTGATAACTTTTTAGCTAAGGCAACCACAGCCTCATCTAAATCTGCAATAGAATAATATACATTTGCATAAAGTCCCCTGTTCAAAGCCCATGTAGCATTATACCATTCGTAATCAATCGACATTTGCGAAAACGCTGCTTTGCCAATTTTTCTTTCCACTGCCGGACCCACGACGTTTGGGCCCAAACCCACTGCAAATTCGCTTAGCTTGATAGAAGCATCTTTATATGCTAAGGCATAATCAGAAGCAGCTACAAGTCCAACACCACCACCTACAGCTTTGCCCTGAACGCGAGTAATTATAAATTTGGGGGCTTTTCTCATTTCGTTTATCACATTGGCAAAACCCAAGAAAAATTCCTTACCTTGCGTTAGCTCCCCAATTTCAATTAATTCGTCGAACGATGCACCAGCACAAAAAGATTTATCACCCTCGCTACGCAAAACAATTACATTAGTGTCGGGGTCTTTGCCTGCCAAATTAAAAGTTTCCGCCAATTGCATAAGAATATTTGCCGGTAGAGAATTGCTTTTTGGATGAGAAAAGGTTATTATGCTAACTTTATCCCGTTTATCATAGTTTACAAATCCATTTTGCATATTGATTTTGATTGCTTTTATAAATTTTGTTTTTTAACGCACAAAATAATAATATATTTGAATTCTTGTTAATTGACATTTTAAAAATTAATTGAATAATTATAGAATATTCTAATGTTACTTTTTTTACAAACCAACGTCATCTATTATGAATTCTAAAGAATTTGTTGACAGATTGCTGCCAATTAAGGATAAACTTTTTAGATATGCTAAGCGAATACTTCAGGATTATGATGAAGCTGAGGATATTGTACAAGATGTTTATACAAAACTGTGGGCAAATAAGGAACAATTAGGAGAAAAGAAGAACTTGGAAGCTTTTGCAATGACAGTAACAAAAAACCTCTGTATCGATAGATTCAGATCAAGAGGTTATCAATCTTCGAATACCGGGGTTGATGCTGCTGAAATTGATATTTCTTCAAAATCAATATCTCCCCAAAAAATAACCGAACAGAAGGATGCTGTGCAATTGGTACGGAATATTTTAGAAACCATGCCCGAAAATATGCGTGTCGTAGTGCAACTTCGCGATATGGAAGGCTTGGAATACGATGAAATATCATTAATTACCGGAACAAATATCAGTACTCTGAAGGTTAATCTTTCAAGAGCACGAAAAAGAATACGAGAAGAATTAGTAAATAAATATCAGTACAAAAATCATGAAAATTGATAAAGATTATATTATTAATCTAACCCAAAAATATTACGAATGCGAAACAACACTCGAGGAAGAGAATATTCTAAATGAATATTTCAATTCCGGCAATGTCGATATAGAATTATCCCACCTTGCTCCACAATTTGTTTATTATAAAGAGTCGGGAGCCGAAACCATTTCTGAATCTTTCGATGAAATGATTTTAAATAATATTGACAAACAAGTAAATACTCCAAAAGTGAGGCAGCTTTTCACCAAAAAAGCATGGATGTATTCTGCGGCAGCTTTAGTTATTTTATCTGTTGGCATCAATCTGATTTTCAGTAAAAATAAAATTGAAGTTACAGGTAATAATAGCATAGAGAAAAATGAATTTGCATATCAAGAAACCGTTAGTGCTCTTATGTTTATTTCTTCGAAGATGGCATTAGCAGATTCGCAGCTTAACAATATGGAAATTCTTAGCAAAAATTTAAATCAATTGAATCAAGTAAATCAATTTGAAAAACTAAAATATCTTGAAAAAATTATCAAAAAAGATAGGAGACGTAATGATCAATAAATCTACAATATTTGTGTTTATTTTTTTGCTTTTCGTTTGCAATATTTTTGCACAGAATAAAAACATTGACAGACTTTTTTCGAAGTATGCCAATAAAGATGGCTTTTCATCTCTTCAAATTAAAGAACCATCAAACACTCTTCCCAATATGAATAAAAAAAGTTCTAAAGAACTTAAGGAGCTTTTGGGTGGCGTTGACTTCATTAAAGTTCTAAAATTAGAAGGTGTTAAATCAAATCCCGATATTGCAAAGCAATTTATGGACGAAACTGTCAACTTTAAACCCGCAGAAGGATTCAAGGAAATATTATCTGTAAAAGAAAGCACTGGTTTTGTTAAAATGCACACAAAA
>CAYUZZ010000468.1:0-2442 GCA_964449505.1 uncultured Hyphomicrobiales bacterium
AAAATCCCTGAAATATTTGTTAAAGAATCAAATAATCTCCACCTATTATCAATTCAAAAAGTACATAGAAGTCATTTGGATTCTTCCATAGTACAGGGATTAAATTAACAATTACAAATAAGCCTCAATAAAAATATCACCTTTTTTTCTTACAATTACCAAAAAAATATTACTTTTGTAAAAATTGGTCCCATAGACTAACGGTTAGGTCACAAGCCTCTCAAGCTTGCAGTACGGGTTCGAATCCCGTTGGGATCACTTAATACTATCCGAACTAACGCATTCAATCAAGGATTTCAAAGAGCTTGCCGAAATGATGGGGGCAAGGAGTGTGTTGTCTTTAAACCTGTATTTATTATAAAAAATATTCTTTGTATTGCCTTCAACAAGGGAGCATGCTCACATATTAGGACTTATTTTTCATCAAAACCTTTGTTTTTGATTAAACTCGCTTTAAACTCTGACACACCCTCCGTCTCCCTCTTAATAGAGGGGGACTAATACATTCTCTCTTTCTTATTCCACTTGATAAGGGGGATAGGGGGATTTTCCTATAATTCATAATTAAGCACAAGGATATTGCTACCAAATAGACATTGTTTACGAACTGTGTTCATCATATAAACTCCATAGTTGAGTGAATAAAATTTAATTATTCCATTTTAAGAAATAATTTTAAAAGTGAATAATCACTATTTGATAAATTAACAATAAAATATTCATCAACAAAAAATTATTTTTCATTTCTTTTGAATTTAAGAGGTTTTTTCCAACCTTTCTTGATGATTATTTTGCATTTGATTTTTTTGTCGTCAAAATTAAATATTTTCAAACAGCACTCTGATAAAATGTCTGATGGCGACACAAAAATAGGAATTTAATATATATACAAAATACTAAGGGAGTGTTTAATAAACTCTATCTCTTTATTTGTTTTTCTTGAAATTTATTCATCACTATTTTTTTTCCATTTTTCCCTTCACCTCTGAAACATGGGTTGGAGGGAGTTTTAAAAGATAGCACTTTCAAAACGAGTAAAAAAAAATTCAAATTGTAAAAATCTATCTCACTTTTTTAGGTTGATTTGTATTATATATTGTGGGATAGACAAATTGATATAACAATATAATCAATTTGGAATATCTGCAAATTATAGTTAAGTAAATTACTTTTTTTTTGTCATTTTTTTTCCATATTTTAGGAGCACTAATAAATCCAAGTTCTTTAATATGGAAATAGATTTTTATAATATAAATAATAAGAATGATTCAATTAAACAATTAGAAGAAGAGTTTGAAAAACTAAAGAGCTTTTCTGGGAACATTAGCCATAAATTGGGCAAAAAGTTTATACAATTATCTAAAACATATAAAGATACATATAATTTACTAGCTAAAGACATTTTAATTAACAAACTTAAAATTGACATAGAGAATGCTAAAAATATTCACAAAAATGCTTGGGATCAATTATTATGCAACGATTTAGCCAGTTACAATAATAATTTTATTCAAAAATATTTGACTCTAATTAGTGATTTAGCTACTAATTTGATTGAAAGCTCAACTTTATCTGATAATAAAAAAAATTTAGAAAATTTTATTTATGAAAATATTTCCAGTAAAAATATTGATGTGGAAATCAAAAAAAGATGGGCTTTTGTTTGGAAGTTCATATCCGAAAAGGATGACTTAGAAAAAAAAATATTTATGTATAAACTTTTTGCTGGCTTGTCATTCAAAGAAATATCAATTATAGTAAAAAAAGATGAAAATATTATATTGAATAAGTATTTTGAGGTTGAATCTGATTTATTTAATAGAAAAGATTTCAAGTTATTTTTCAATATTAAATAGGAAGATTATTTTAGGCCATGATTGATTTACCTTTAAATATTAATTTTGCATTATCAGATTTGATAGATAAATATTTTGTCAAAAATGACAAAGATGAGGAATTATTTAAGTTAATTTATATTTCAATGGCTAAGACTTTGATTCCTAAGTTCAACAGAATGCTTTCTACAAAGGTAATAACAGCAGAGGATATTTATGACGAAACTTGGTTCGCTATATTAGACCCAAGTACTACCCCTTACGATTCAGAAAAAGGAGCATTTATTGGCTATTTTTACTCTATTGCTAAGAACAAAATATACAATTGGAACTTCAAAAAGGAATCAACTAATTCTGTAGATATTGAGCAAATCAGAGACGATATTTTAAATACAGATATTAATAAAGATTTGACTAATTACCATATTTTTGTTAGAATTTCGAGATAAGTTTATGTGAGGATAAAATGGCAGTAACAGATGTAAATGGACTGGAGAGCAAAACAAAACACTACAGATGGGATCCTGTGACAAG
This sequence comes from uncultured Hyphomicrobiales bacterium, assembly GCA_964449505.1. Taxonomy (GTDB): domain Bacteria; phylum Bacteroidota; class Ignavibacteria; order Kapaibacteriales; family UBA2268; genus JBDHXE01. Next base: position 2,370 of record CAYUZZ010000468.1, read on the forward strand.
GCAAAATGTCATTGATGACCGAGCATGGTGGGAAAATATTTTTAAAAATATGCGCAAACGTTTTTCAAACCTT
>CAYUZZ010000469.1:0-2437 GCA_964449505.1 uncultured Hyphomicrobiales bacterium
GTAAATAGTACCACAAACTGATTAAATTTAATATCGGAAAGAGATTGGGCTGTAAAAATGTACTTCCTATTGCAACGAGTAATAATTTCAATGTACTCAAAATTGTTATTTTTATATTTCAACAAACCATTTTTTAATAAATAATCGTATTTAGAAAAAACAGTTGTTGGAACAACTTGTAAATAAGGATACTTGCCAAGAATTTTCTCGTATTCCTCAGAACTACTATCCTGACTAGATTTCAGGCAAAATACATCAGTATTTTCATTTGTAATATCTATATTATTTAGTGCCATTTCGTTTATATACATTTTTATTGTAATATTAATAACATATTAAGCTATGAAACTAATGCAATTTAACAAATTATTGTTACATAGCGAACAAAAAAAGTCTAATTTTAATAAAAAGTTTGAAAATTACACCTTGCAAAATTACATTTCGTTGAATAAAATAAATGGATTCTTCGATGTAATCATTAATTTGAATGAAATTACTTTTCCCAAAAGCATTAGCAAATTTTTCAAGTGTATCTTTTTCGTCAGGATTTATAATATTGTTATATACGGATTTGATTATCTCAGCATCTCTAAGCCAAAGCGCAAGGATTTGCAGTAAAATAATTATTTGCTCTTTATCATATTTTTTAGTCATTTCAAAAATATTATCAATTAATTCTCTTCGGAAATTTTTCTTTTTTAGTACACATCTAAGAGTATCAATGATCATATTTCTCATATCAATAAAATTAGAATCGAACGAATCCACAGCTCTGGTGTAAGAGCCCATTGATAATGATGAGGCGAGTTTAGCAGATTTTTCGTCAATATTGTGCTCTTTAATTAATTTACTCTCAATAACATTTAACTGCAAAGGGGCAAACTTAATCTGCTGGCATCTTGATTTGATTGTTTGAATAATATAGTCAGGTTTGGAGGTAGTCAGGAAAATCATTACATTCTCACCAGGTTCTTCCAGAGTTTTGAGGAATGCATTGGCAGATTCGGCATTCATTTTCTCAGCTTCGCTTATCAGAACTACTCTTTTACCATTGCTACCCTGCGAGAGAGATAATTTCTTTTTGATATCTCTGATGGCATTCACACGTATCAGCGATGCACCTTTAATTCTGATTCTATGAAAGGGATTGGCAGCTTTTTTTTGCAATTGAATTTTAAATTCATCCAGTTGTGCTTCGCTCATTTTATCGGTAGTGCTTTCTTCGCCAGTTCCAGCAGGCAAAGGAAAAATAATTTCAAAATTAGGGTGAGAAAGAGAATCAAACATTTTACAACTTTTGCATATATCACAACTATCATATTCAAATTCTCCAATTCGTGGATTGGAACAATTTAAAGTTTTAGCCATTTGAATAGCAAAGGCATCCTTTCCAATACCATCAATACCAGTAAATAAGTATGAATGAGCAACGCGATTTTCGACTATTGCTTTTTGCAATATTCTTTTTACCCTTTCGTTTCCGACAATTTTATTCCAAGACATTAAAATAATTCAAATTAATTGAAAAATAAAGTGTAAAATAAGAAATAAATATGTTCAACCCAAATTATTAAAGAGTAATTAGTATGGCAAAAAAAATTATTAACAAAGAACCCATAAAAAAAAGCACTCCAAAAATTACAAACAACCCAGAAAATAAATTTTCAGAAATGGAATCCTACACCCGTTTGGTCGAATTGGATGTGATACCAGCACCAGTAATTGGTTCTAAATGCCATCATGGAAGGGGCGATTCTTGTAATGTTGACAGAACAATGTTAGACAGGAGTCAACTTCCGCATATAACATTAAATTTGAGCAAGGAAGAAATGATGTCTGCACTTGGAATTATGATTCAAGCCAGATTGACTGACGAGAAGCACCTTACTATGGTGAAGCAAGGGAAATCATTTTTCCACATAGGTGGCTCTGGACACGAAGCAGTACAAGTTGCCATTGCTAATACTTTAGAAAAAGGAAAAGATTGGGGTTGGACTTATTACAGAGATTTGGCATTTTCTTATGGAATGGGCTTTTCTTTGAAGGATTATTTTTTATTGGCACTTGCCAAGGAAGAAGACCCAGCAACAGGTGGCAGGCAAATGCCAGGTCACTTTGGACATCCCAAATATAATTTGCCAACACAATCTTCCCCAACAGGCACACAATTTCTTAATGCAGTTGGCACTGCCCTTGCAGGTAGAAAATCTGGAATTAATGATATTACTTATGTAGCTTCGGGCGAAGGCACAACCAGCCAAGGAGAATTTTATGAGGCAGTTAATTGGGCTACCAGAGAAAAATTATCTGTGATGTTCTGTATTCAGGATAATGGTTATGCCATTTCTGTACCAAGAGAAGAGCAATCAATGGGTGGTAGTGTTGTTTATTCATTCTGTTGCTATCCCAACTTGCTGATGAAAGAATTTGACGGTAC
>CAYUZZ010000470.1:0-2434 GCA_964449505.1 uncultured Hyphomicrobiales bacterium
GACGGCACCAAGAATATCAAACCCTAATTCGGAGTTCAAAAATAAATATGCGTATAAAATTGCTAATATCCAGATTATAATACTTGTTATAAGAGATTTTTTAGTACCAATTCTATTAGCAAGACTTGCAAAAATATAGGCGCCACCAAATGCTACAAACTGGACCATCAAGATAACTGACGTTAGAGTGGCTATACTTAGATTCAAAGCCTCCTGACCAAATTGGGACGACACAACAATTACAGCTTGCACTCCATCGTTATAAAAGATATACGCAAGAATAAAAAGTAATGTGTTTGGGTACTTTGAAGAATCTTGAATTGTTTTAAATAAATTCGATAAGGTACTCTTTGATTTAATATTATTTTTATTACCTGCAATTTTAATTGATTTAAATTTGACGATGGGTATAATCGAGAATATTGCCCACCATACTCCAGCAGAGCAAAGCGAAATCCTAACTGCCTGCGATAGATTGATTCCAAACTTTTCTGCATTCATAACCAAAGCAAGATTGATTGCAAGTAGTAAACCACCTCCTAAATAACCAAATGCATAACCCTTTGATGAAATATTATCCCTGTCATCTTCATCAGAAATATCATTCAAATAGGAGTTGTAAACAACCATAGAAGCCCCGAAAGCCAAATTTGAAAGCAATAATAGACTACCACCAAATAAGTAGGCGTTTCCATCAACAAAATACAAAATCATTGTGGATATTGCACCTGTAAATGATGTCAAAAAAAATAAAAAGTGTTTTTTTTCGGAAGTGTCGCTTATTGCACCAATATATGGAAGTAGGAATATTTGTAAAATAACAGAAAGTGCAATTGTGTATGGAACAAACGATCCAGCAAAAATAGGTAGTCCAAAAACGCTTACAAATCCATTTACAGAAGCAGCTTTTGTAATGTTGGTAAGATAAGGACCAATGAAAACAGTTATTACGGTAGTTGTAAATGCCGACACAGCCCAATCGTACCAATACCACGCCCTTACAATTGAATTATCTTTTGTCAAAGTTTAATAAAATGGAAATTAATAAAGCTCTAAATTAAGTAAAATTTTCGAAATATCAGTAATTCAATTTACTCATATCTAAGAGCTTCAATTGGGTCAAGATTAGCAGCTTTCATTGCTGGGTATAATCCAAAGGCAACACCTATCACAGTACAGATTAACATAGTGAAGAATATCCAATCATAAGGGAAGACTATTGTTAACCCGAGCATTTTCCCGAAAATACCAGCTAATATGAATCCTGATGATATTCCAATAAAACCTCCAATTTGACTGATAGTTATGGTTTCTATTAGAAATTGAGTCAGAATCCAACTTTTTTTGGCTCCAATGGCTTTTCTGATACCAATTTCACGAGTTCTTTCCTTAATAGTTACTAACATTATATTCATTATTCCAACACCAGCGGCAATCAATGCAATAATTCCTGTTGCTATCCCAAAAATAGAAAGGAATCCTGTAAGTGATGAAAACTGTTCCTGAATGGATTCGTTTGTTTCTAATTCGAAACTGTTCAGTTCCCAAGGTTTTTGGTTTCTGATGGAACGCATTACACCAATAGATTCGTCAATAGTATATGGTAAATCTACTTTATTAAGTACTTTAATATTTATATTGAGTGATTCTTCCCACGGTTCTGTATAATATTTAAGAAACTGAGTAAGTGGAATAATCACTTGATTATCTTGACTTTGGCCTAAAATGGCACCTTTTGATTGCAACACTCCAATAACTTCAAACTTTTGTTTGCGAATTGTAATATACTTCCCCATTGGGTTAACGTTATCAAATAATAGTTTAACAATATCATTTCCAATTATGGCATAGTTCCTGTTAAATGATAGGTCATCATCTGTTAATTGTCTTCCTTCAGAAATATTAATGTTGTTGGTTATGAAATAATCTGCATCAGCACCTATCAATGAAACATTTGGATTACTTTCGGAATTCCCATATTTAACTGTATGACCACCAGATGAACTTTGAGCCGATATTGCATAAGCAGAAGTCATATCTCTTTTGAATTCTTTATATTGTGAATAATTGATAATTTTTCTCCTGAGATATTTCCGCCAAGTATGTGCACCAAATTGTATTTTGGGCATCCTAAAAATCATAAAAGTATTATCTCCCAATTCTGCCATTTGGGTAGTAACTGTATAGTTGATTGACTTGGTAAGGGCAATGGCAACAATAATTGCGAATACACCGATAGCTATGCTCAAAAGTGTAAGTGCAGACCTTAATTTATTAACCCTGATTGATTCTAATGCTATCCAAATACTTTCCATAAAATTCATTACATCACCTATTCAAACCTTAGTGCATCTACAGGGTTAAGATTTGCAGCCCTCATAGCTGGGATAAATCCCGCTGCCATACCCACAAAAATCGAAACCAAAGATGCAAT
>CAYUZZ010000471.1:0-2432 GCA_964449505.1 uncultured Hyphomicrobiales bacterium
TGGAATAGGTTTCTTTGGCACCAGTTTGGTCGTAAGGGTCATAGGACTTAGTCCTCAGTTCATCGATTTCTCTGCGAGTTGCCGGAATCAAAGATGGTAAGGCACGAGAACCATCATCAATACCCAACCAATCATTTGCACCATTTTGACTTGAAATATATTTATCGTTTCTGAAGTTTGTGTTTGTATTAAATGATGAGGAGTATGAGAATTTTAAACTTCTTGCAGTAGGAAAATCTACTGTGTTTAATTGAACTAATCCTCCAGCAAAATTTCCGGGTAAATCTGGAGTAAATGATTTTGATATTTGCACATTTTGGAGAAATTCTGATGGGAACATATCAAAAGCAAATGCTTTTTTATCAGGTTCGGTGCTGGTAAGTGATGAACCATTAAGAGTTGTATTGCTGTATCTTTCCGAAACACCTCTTACAAAAAGATATTTATTCTCAACCAAGGTCACACCCGATACTCTTTTCAAAGCCTGACCTGCGTCGCCGTCAGATGTTTTTGATATTTCCTCAGATGATAATCCGTCACTTACTTGTGAGGCATTCTTTCTTGTAGCTAAAATAGCTGCAGAATTATCATTTACTCTTGTTGCTTCGATAACTACTTCTTCTTGTAATTTCTTCTCTAAAGTAAGAACTAATTCTCCTATGTTGTAGGTTTCTCCATTTTTTACAATTATATTTGTTATTTCCTTGGCGTCATATCCAACGAATGACAATCTGCAAGAATATGTACCTTCAGGAATATTTTTTATTCTAAATTCTCCTTTAACATCGCTATATGCACCAAGTTTACTACCTTTAATCATCACAGTTGCTCCGCGCATTGTACTGCCAGTCTCACCATCAATTACCTTTCCCGTGATAATACCTTGGGAAAGCATACTACTGACATATATTAAAAAAATACTCACAATCAAAATTACTTGCTTAAACATTTATCCTCCAGAGACTAATAGTTTAATTATTAATAAAATAATACTCACAAAAATGTCATTTTAGTATGAAGTTATAATAAATTGAATGTTAAAATTGTGTTAAGAGTTGGGAGCGTTTTTCATTATAAGTTGGCAAAATTATTGCTATAATCACTGAATACATTATTGTGCTGTTTTTTTTGATGATATTAACCAAATTGGAATAGGATTAGCCATGAATTCTGAATTATTTAATTTTCCAAATCAAAACCTTAAATCTCTAAGAATCGAACCGAGTGCTTTCAATCAAATATATTTTGCTTTTCTTGGTGAATTTGGTTATGAATTAATTTCTTGGATTCCTTATTTATTGTATTTGAAAAGAACTCTGAATATAACAGTGAATACTATCAGTAGAAGAGGTTCCAAGTTATTCTATTATTTTTCGGATAATCATATTGAAGTTGGTCCAGAGCTAATTGGCGATATGTGGGGCGAGCCTGAAAGTTATATGAAGCTACATTCTTTGTTCAATATTAATAACATCATTAATCCATTAATCATAAATGGACAAATTATTCAATTTTCAATAAATTCTTGTAAATGGTTAAACAACGATATTCATAAAGTTATCAATACTGAAAATTATATAGTCCCAAGCTATTCTCACATAAATGATAAATTGCCATTTGATTTTGACAGAAAATTTGTTGTACTAAATAATAAATTCCAAAGACAGTGGTATAACAAATATAAAGCTCCAATAAATTACTTTTCCAAAAATGATTTAATAAGGATTAAGGAATTGCTCTATAAATATGAATACGGAATAGTATATAACCACTTTATAGAGCAAACATCTTATGATGAGTATTTCGAGTGGGATGACCGCAATATCTTTGGACAAGATACTAATTCTATTGATTTGAATGATTATTACAAGTTATCCAATAATATCGAGTATCGAAACCGTCTGCAAATAACGGTCTTAAACAAAGCTGAATTCGTAATTGGAGTGCAAGGAGGCAATCTTTACCTACCTGCGTTATGCAGAAAAAACATCTTCATGCTGTTAAGAGATGGACAATATCTTGATTATTTGGAATTTTCGCGAATTTTTAATATTGAAATAGGCGCATTTTATGAAGCTGAGCATTTAATTAGCTCACTTGGAACTTACCTATCAAATAAGACCCTTGAATATAGCAGTAAATTTCGGAATATATATTTAAAAGCAATTTTCGGGGAAAATAATTATGAGGCAATTGCAAACAAGCATATAAGTTATGATGATACCAACATTAATTTCGATAATAAAAAAAATAGTAGTAAAAATTTTATTTCCATTTGTATTCCAACATTCAACCGGGCAAATCAATTATCACGAGCAATTGAATCGTGTTTGACTCAGAGTTATCAAAATTTCGAAATAATTATAATTGACGATGGCTCTTCCGATACAACCGAACAACTTGTAAGGCAATATAATTCACCTAAACTCAAA
>CAYUZZ010000472.1:0-2422 GCA_964449505.1 uncultured Hyphomicrobiales bacterium
TGGTAGGTAGGGTTTTAAAAATCCTAACTGAGGAACTATACCCGGTAATATAGTTGCAACGGCAAAAATCAGGATAGAGCATACAATCAATGATACGAATGCGCCAGCGAGCGATAGGACTGCTGCTTCGAAAATGAATTGGAATAAAATTGATCGTTTCTTTGCACCTATCGCTTTTCTGATTCCGATTTCTTTTGTGCGCTCGGTAACCGATACAAACATTATATTCATTATTCCAATAATACCAACAATGAAAGAGAGTACAGTCATGCCGATTCCAACACCCCAAACATAAAGTTTGAGCTCTTTGGTTTGCTCCTCGAATGCTTTGGTTTCGTTAATGGAAAAGTCATCCTCTGCTTCTGGGGGTAAATTTCGTATTACCCTCATCAATCCACGTGCCTCCTCTCTAACTATATCCAAATTCTCTTCAGAGCCTGCTTTAATTCCTACAGATATTGACCTGTTGTATTTTCCGAAGATTCCCAAAAATGACCCCAATGGTAAAAATATCTGATTGTCGATAAAATCAAAAAACATCGTCCCCTGTTTTTTGATTACACCAACTACTACAAATTTATTTCCATTAATTTTTATAGTTTTTCCAATTGGATCTTGGTCTTTAAAAATCGTTTCATATACCTTGTGACCAATAACAGCAACATTAGAATTAATATCTTGTTCGAAGGGAGTAAAATATCTTCCTAATATTACTTCTCCAGCAGGACTTAGTCCATGTTCGTATGTAGTTCCAGTTATATTTATACCTTTAAACGCTTCATTTCTAAATTTAACATCTTTCATCCATGCCATTGCCGACGGAAAAGTTAACTCTGCTGATTGTATTTGATTTCTTAATTGACTGCACTGTTCTAATGTGACATCTTTCCTGTATCTTAGTTGTTTCCAGTTTTTTCCTCCAGCCCAATCCCATTTATCAACATAAATAACATCTACTCCTATTATCTTGAAAGTTTCATCCATTGCAGATTGCAATCCAGAGAGAACCCACCCCATCATGATAACGGTAGAAATTCCAATCACAACACCTAAGGAAGCAAGAGCTGACCTAACTTTATTTGCTTTCATTGCATCTAAAGCAATACGGATATTTTCGATTATTTCGGCAATTCTCATAATTTAATTATATACTAATGGAGTTGGATTGTTACTATCATCTTCTATCAAACCATCGCGCAATCTTATAATCCTATGTGCATTTTTAGCAATATCTTCTTCGTGTGTAACCAATATTATGGTGTTACCTTTCTTCCATAAATCACTAAATAACTTCATAATCTCAATACCTGTCTTGGTATCCAGATTTCCTGTTGGTTCATCTGCCAGAATAATGGACGGATTAGTTACCAACGCTCTAGCGATTGCCACTCGTTGTCGTTGCCCTCCTGATAATTCATTTGGTTTATGACTAATTCTATCTCCAAGTCCAACGTTCATTAGAGTCTCTTTTGCTCTTTCGTACCTGAGAGTCGAATTCATACCAGCATAAACCAAGGGAAGTTCAACATTCTTTAGGGAACTTGCCCTTGGCAATAAATTAAATGTTTGAAAAACGAAGCCAATCTTTCTATTCCTTATTTCTGCCAACTCATTGTCGTTCATGGAGCTTACGTCTTCACCAGTAAAATAATACTTGCCTATACTGGGTGTATCCAAACAACCAACAATATTCATCAGGGTAGATTTACCTGAACCGGAGGGACCCATAATAGCAACATACTCATTTTCATCTATTTTCAATGAAACATCTCTGAGGGCGAAAACTTTTTCGAGACCCATTTGGTATATTTTAGCAATATTCTGAATGTCAATTATATTTTTGTTATGATTCATCTGATATTTAGAACCTACTTCTTTGGAAATTTATTAATTTTAAGGCTATCTATCTTTACCTGCAAGCCATCGCTTAGCAATTTGCTAATTGCCAGGAAGGGTCCGGAAATAATTTCTTCCCCATCATTTAATCCTGAAATTATTTCAATAAAACCTTTGTCGCTAATGCCAGTTTCTACCTTTTTCATTTTTGCAATCCCTTTGTTAAATGCAAATACAACTGATTGAGGTTTCTCTTTCATAATATTTTTAGTTTCGTCATCGGCTGCCATTTCATCGTTTACATCAGGTTGACGATTTATTTTAGGGTCTCTTACTGTTACAGACTGTAAAGGAACAGCCATAACATTATTTTTGGTTTCAGTAATAATGTCGATATTACAACTCATTCCCGGTCTTAGTTTAGGTTCACTTTCCATAAATCTCACCTTTACTTTAAAGTTAACTACCTGGTCTTGAGTCCCTTGTGCAGTTGCAATAGCAGAATGTCCGATTTCAATTACAACCCCTTTATATTTTTTGAAGGATAATGCATCAACTTCAATAAAGGCAGTGTCCCCTATTGATA
>CAYUZZ010000473.1:0-2421 GCA_964449505.1 uncultured Hyphomicrobiales bacterium
GAACTTTTCAACTAAGTAACTTTATAACTTTGAACTGAAAAGTCGGGAGCAAAAAAGCCCCGAAATTATTTATAAACAATTTTAGGAGTTTCAATTATGAAACAACAAAAAAATGAAAGCCGACTGCTAACTGCAGTTGCAATTATGGTTCTGCTATTAAGCGGATGGAGTCCCAGTTGGGCAGATGATGGGTACGAAGTAATCTGGGAACATCAATTGCCTTATGATGATTTTCGTTACCTGTGTAGACTCAATCCTAACAATAGTTATACTAGTACAAGGACTTTTGCGGTTTCTTCACCTGCAAATAACTTTGTAGTTTATCCGGATTCTTACCTATCTTTCAAAGTTATTGATCTGGCTACTGGTGAATTAATAAGAAAGGTGATTGTTGATTCAGTTCATGATAACCCAGATTATTATGGACTTTTCAATATGCAATTGTTCGAGGATGATATGAAATTGGCTGTTTTTGCCAGAACAGGTTATGTATATGTTTATGATACCCATTCTTGGCAGTTGATTAGGCAAGTCGAATCAGAGGGTGCAAATCGCGCAACCGGCAAAATATCAAAAGATGGAACTCTTTTGTTTGAAGCAAAATCCGGAATTGTGAATGTGTTTAATTTTCAAACTATGGAGCAAGTAAATGGGGTTAGTATGTACGTAGATGGAGCATATAGACCTTATCCTCCATATTTCGTCGTATCTGATGATAATAAACGTATAGCCATGTACACATATCTTGATGGATGGCAAAGTACACCCGATGCTCATTTAATCGAAGCTCACGATCTTGAGACCCACGAAATGTTGTTCCACAATGAATTAAAACAATATGTCCGTGCTTTTTGCAATGCGGATATGAGCCGATTATATCAGAATACCGAAGATGGAAAAAACAAAGAATATGATATAAACAATAAAAAATGGCTTGATACATTCGGATTCTATAACTTTGGAGACTTCACAGATAAAGTGAGTAAAAATAGAAAGTATATCTTTTCTTCCATTGGTGGAAGTATTTATGCTGATAGGTTAAGCAAAAATGTAAAATCTCACGAATGGTCATTTAGCACTACGTGTGGTTTCTTAGATGCAGATGATGATTATGTCATTGCTTTAAGAAATATCACCGATACAAGTGCTACTATATTTAAATTTAAAATATTGATTGAAGAGGTTACACCGGTAGAAGACATAAGTGAAGAATATGAAATCTTATATCCTAATCCAACAAATTCATTTATTAATTTGAAATTACCTGATAATATCGTACCTAAAAGATGGGAAATCATTGATATAAGAGGTAATGTTTTATTGAAAAATATGAGCAGTATATCAAATGACTTAAGAATTGACATTACACAATTAGCACCTGAGTCATACATATTGAGAATTTACACAGACAAAACAGTTTTAAATTATAAAATTATAAAGTATTAGGAGTAATTATATATGAAAAATTCAATGAATTTATTCCACTCGTTGAGTGGTGGCAACGTAGTTGACGGGGTGGATGCAGTTAATTACGAATTACGAATTAAGAATTACGATTGGTGGATTAAAAATTAAAAAATTTATTTTGTTATTTAGTTATTGAGTTGAAAGTTATTGTGTTAAGAAGTTTGATATTAGGAAAAAAGTTAATATTTTTGATAAAAGATGTGGTTTAAAGAACTTTTCAACTAAGTAACTTTATAACTTTGAACTGAAAATCCGGTAGCATATTGTGTCCGGTATGTGTTTGATAAATAAGGAGTTTCAATTATGAAACGAAACCAAAAAACAAGAAGAGCCAACACGCTCTTATCTCTTGCCGCACTTGTAGTAGTGCTTATGTCTAATGTGTATGTGGGGAGGGCGCAGTTAGAGCTTGCCTGGGAGAATTCTCACTATCATTATCAGAGTTTTAATAAGTATAAAAAAATTATCCAAGCTGAAGAAGGGTTGGTTGATATGAGGACTGGTAATGTTATTTATAAGGAACAAGAAAATCATTGGTTTTTTTTAACGCCTGATGGTAGCCAATTGTTTGATGGGGAAGGAAATGGACATTCAGCAATTATCAATATTTATGATTTTGATACATTTGAGAAACGTGATACAATTCACTATTCTGAGATTAACGATGGTTTAAGTCTAGAAGGCATGTTAATGGATAATAAAACAGCGTTTTATCATGCACACATTGGTGAGCATTATGGTCTTATATTTTGGGATATTTACACAAAACTGCGAACTGATACAATTTTTTATGTTAAAACAGGTAATTGGCTTGCGAATGCTACAAATTATGAATTCACTCGTGATGGTAGATATTTATCATTTCAATTTAGAACTATGAATCCACAAACTTTAGAAAATTACGGTGATTATTTTGTTATAATGGATTTACTAAAGAGCGAGAGGTTCTATGCG
>CAYUZZ010000474.1:0-2406 GCA_964449505.1 uncultured Hyphomicrobiales bacterium
GATTGAAGTAGATTATGTAAGGTTATTTGGCAGAACTGGTAATCAACTTCAACTGCTTGCAGAAAATGAATACATTCAGTTTTCTTCAGAAAATGATGGTGGACTTTATTTAAGATATCCATTCTTCCCTGCCGGTTATGACCAGCACAAACCGATGCCAGGAAATACCAACAGTGGCATTTTGACAATTTATCCTTCGCAAAGTCCAGATAGTGTATGGCATTGGTGGACTCCACATTATCAGTCTTTTGATGGATTTCATTTTGATTCGTATGTTATGGCTTGTAAACTCCGGATAGAGGGAAATGTAATTGTTCAGGCAGGTATTGATTTTAAAGATCGGCAAAACGTAACCCACGAATTGGGTTGCTCCGACTGGTATTTCGAAAACGGTGGAACCTGGCAGGAAGTGGTTTTTGATACCAAATTTTAATTTAAACTTCAACTATTTTTTTTCATAAATTTACAACACAATAAATCAACCAATTATGAACCAGATGACTTTTAGAACAGACAGAATATCAATAATTCTATTGCTCTTTTTGATTTGTGTAGAATTTAATATATATGCCCAATATTCATTACCACGTAAGATTGAATATTTTTTGTCTGAAAAGGAAGATTTCAGGAAAAATGAAGCGTTGAGATCAGAAGAATACAAACAGGAAAAACAATCTTTGTTTAATGAAGCGTTAAACAATGAACAATTTTTCAGGGATATAGCAAAAGACTTAAAATTGACATATAAAGACAAAGAATATGACAATCGAAATTTTGCCATTTTAATAGATACTCTTTTCATTGATTTCAATTCTAACCAAAATAAAAATCGTGATAAAAATGCGCTTGATAGCCTTATTTCGATTGTTGAAAACAATAAAGGTATGAAGGAAGTTTTCGAAAAGATAAATACCGTTCAAAACTTCTATGGCGAATATTTTTTTAAGGACTCTACCTCATTTATTAGGTATGGGCCATATAGTTATTCATTTCGAGACACTACATTTAATATATTAGCGCCTGGCAATTATGGTTTTCATACAACAGATTCAACTTTTATACAACCAAGATTAAATAAGCTTTCTGATATCAATTTGATAATTGCAGCCTATATTATCACTGGGAACAAATTTTGGCAAAAAACCCATGCTTCATGGTTCTTTGATGATTACATCGAAAAAATTCTCACTTATGTTGATTCATTCTTTCAGGGAAGAGATATCTCAAAAAAGATTGATGCGTATAATTTAATCGGAGATTTATGTATTCATTTTATAGATGCATTTGATCTCCATGAGTATTTTATTGGACAAGTATTTGATCCCCATGAATATCTTATAAATAATCCAATGGCATTGGAAGCATATTTATCCGCCTTGAATTTGGCCAAATCAAATGACCTTTCAGAAAAAACAGGATTAACCGAATTTAAAATTTCGAATTTTTACAACCCGCAATGGGATAATGACATTGTAGATAAATCTTTATATTATCTGAATGAAGCAATTGATTATTATAATAAAGATGACTTATGCAAATCTGATATTTATTCATTGATGCTTGCTAAAAGAGTTAACTTGGAATGTATGAAGATTTTTAGAGATGGCGGATTTATACAAACTGAAATGGTGGAAACAATAGGCAACCTATTCAATAACAGAATTTTATGGGAAAATAAAAGTCTTGAAATTAAATATTACTATTATCAGGCTTTAGGTTACTATTTTGCAAGTACCCGGCTAAAAAGTGATTTATCTGTTGCAAAGATTTATTTTCAAACGGCATTATTTTATGCTTTTCAAAATTTTGATAATCATGGAGAAATACATCCGAAAATTAAACAAGCAATCAATCATTTACTTTGGATTTACGGTAACCTAAACCTTGAATTTGAAGCAAGAAACTTATATGATTTAGCCTTTTTTTCAGAAGACATAAATGGTTTGGGATATGCACTAGAGTTAATGTATTTAGAATCGTATGTTTATTACAACCTTGGCAATATTGATCAAGCTCAGAAAATTTTATTAACCTGTGATAGCTTAACAGAAACAATTCAAATAGTTTTCAATTCAAACATCAGAGATGAAATTAAATCTCTTATTTATGGTTATATTGTACCACAGAATGATATTAAAGGAACTTTTAAAAGTAGGGCTGAAAGTCTTGAGTTTGTTTTCAAATTTACAGATGATATTAACTACCAAATTTTATCGGAACTATCTAACCTAAATTCTATTGAATATAAGTATCAAAAAGAATTATTGGCAGATACCAAAATGAAAGTAGAGCGTGAAAAAAAGAATATTCGTACATATAGCATAATTGCAATAATTATTGTCGGTATGGTATCAGCAATAATTATAGGATTTGCAATTTGGAAAATTAGAAGATTAAAGAATTTGA
>CAYUZZ010000475.1:0-2401 GCA_964449505.1 uncultured Hyphomicrobiales bacterium
TCATGAATTTATATGGATTTGATTGATTACCAAGTAATATAATATTATCATTAAGTTTTAATGTTGTGATTAGTTCTTGTAATTTGCTTTTTTCTGGACCATCACCAATAATCAACAATACTACATCTAACTTTTTTAAAACTTCATTAATTGCTAAAATTAGGGTTTTATGATCTTTCTGTGGATGTAATCTAGCAACATTTACAATTACACGCCTATTTTTAATAAAATCTAAAATATATGAATCAATAATCTCATTTTTCAATTTGTTAATTATATCACTATTAATAGGATTATTTATTACCTCGATTTTAGTTAAATCTTTATTAACCTTTAAAAGATTTAGTTTAACATCTTTGGATACCGCAATAATCTTATCAGATATACTATAAGAGTATTTTGATAAAATCTTGAAGTAATTTGGTAAATTATATTTTCCCGGTTCATTATGAAAACTTATACTGTTTTGCTCAACAATTAAAGTGTTTATCTTTGGAAAAATTAGTTTTAAAAATGGTACTATTAAATTAGGCCATTCACCTATTGCAACAATGTTATCAGTTTTATTTTTTTTAAAAAAAAAGAATAAACCTAAGAAAAATGAAAATGCACTTAGGATCTTAGAAATTTTACCCAATTTATAAAAATTATCATTGAGTATTTGGACTTTTACTTTTTCATTAAGATAATTCATTAAACTCATTTCCTTAGAAAATAAGAATAAATTGACATTTATATTATTATTAATAAATTCGTTTGATAAATCAATTGCCATTTTCTCAGCACCGCCGGTTGCCAAAGAATACAAAACTAGAGTTACATTATTTAGCATTTCTTTTAAATTCAATAAGTAAATTAAAATTTTTATGTCCAATGATTAAAGAAAGAAACTTGTTTAGTAAGAATACGGATATTCTGTAAATAAAATCATGATATTTGTTGTTTGGTACATAATTTTTTATTACATATTGATAGTATTTATCTATTAAAATAGTCTTTGGATAAAAATTGATTGATTTTAATAAATTAATCAGTGATTTTTTATTAAACCTTTGAAAATGGTGTGGTGGAAAATTTAATGGTTCTAAGTCGTTCTTGAAAAGATAAAAATCATTATTAGGAACACCTATTATAATTGAGCCATCATCTTTTAAAATCTTAGGTAAATTATCGATAAAAGTATCAATTGATGGTAAATGTTCCAATAATTGAAAGGCAATTATATAATCGAATTTTTTTTCAATGCCAATTACAAACTGTTCTAATAATTGATTTTTAATCTCCGAGTTGCATACTTTGTTTTTTATAGCATCTTGATTTAATTCAAGCCCCAAAGATATAACATTTTTTTTCTCTAATTTCTTTAGAAAATAACCCCGGCCACAACCAATTTCAAGAATTGAAGAATTACTCTTAATCAAATTAAGGGCATCATCATATTCTTTTTTTTCTGTGTGATAATAGTCAACAATATTTTCACTTAGCTTTTTATAGAAATGCTCATCACCTGGTTTGACCTCTTTATCACTGAAATATTCTCGTCCAGTTTTGTTATCATAATATAGATTTATTAAATCATTACCAAAGAAGTAATCAGTTATATCTATGTTAAACTTCATTTTATAAGCATCAATAATATCTTTAGCAATATATGTTTTTATTTTCATTGGATAATTTATTTAAAATTTAAATTTTGTCAATTTTTCAAATATCTTTATAAATCTATTTATTATTTTTGCTATTATATTCCTTTTAATATAAGTCTTGGAAAGCCTTTTATAAAAGTTGCGATCGTTATTTATGTATGTGGGATTCTTTAAAGGAAAAGATATTTCGTAATTGTCGATATCGGTTAATAAACTTTTTGTATGCGTTGCAGAATCATTAAATCCAATATTCCTAGTTAGATTATATTTGGGAGTTATAGCAAGCATTGAATTAATTTTAAGAAAAGTCCCCCATTGATAATCCCACACTGTTCTAACATCACTTTTGAAAATGTTTACAATATGTTTTGTTTCTACTTTATCCACTAAAGTATTGTTTAGTAACTTAGATAACTGTTTATCAGTAAAAATATTATCATAATAATCGAATTCTTTGACTACACGTGACCAAGTTGCCCATCCCCAAATACCACCACCTGTAGTAAAACAATAAGAAGTACTTAAATCTTCATAAATACCTAAAGAGTTTCTTCCACTTATCATTCCGACTCTTTGATCATCTTTATACCTTTGCAATAACTCCTCGCAAAACCAAAAAAAGCTTTGAGAAGCCAATATATCATCTTCAAGAATTATACCCATCTCTTCATTTTCAAAAAACCAAGATATTGCTTGGCTAGGCGCCAAACCACAACCAAGGTTTTTATCTCTAAAAAGAGTTTTTACTTCGCAAT
>CAYUZZ010000476.1:0-2394 GCA_964449505.1 uncultured Hyphomicrobiales bacterium
ATTTGGGATCTACTCAGGCATACCAAGGTTCAGACCTTCTTGCAACAAGAAAATTATGGGATGCAATGAATGCTGCTCCCTTAGATTTAAATTATAATACTTATGCCTACTCATTACCATTGATATTTCGTGCTGGATTATCTTCGGAAGTTTATAAAGATGAAGAGCACAAAGTACTTGCATCTTTCGACTTTACAACTTATTCCGATGTTCCCGAACAATTTGCAATTGGCGGTGAATATACTTGGAATGATTTGGTTTCATTAAGAGCTGGTTATTTGATTGGCCAAGATCAATTGGGATTGGCTGGTGGATTTGGAATTAAATATGATGGTGGTGTATTTGGTGGTAGTGTAGATTACTCTATCAATCCAACTGTTAATCTTGGACTGGTCAACCGTATAACTATCGGTTTGAATTTCGGAGAATAATTTTCTATATATCTTTAATATATTGCCGTTTGGATAGCCTGAACGGCAATTTTCTTAAAATGTGAGGGCAATAATCATGAAACATCTTGCGTTATTTTTGTTAATTGTATTCTTTCCTTTGGCTTTATTGTCACAAAATAATAAGTTCCAATTAAATTTAGATGGCGCATTTTATCAATACGATGGTAATCAATTAAAATGGGAAATGTACTATTCATTCCCCGACTATTCTTTGAATTATATACCTGATGGTAATTCATTCCTCGGTAAAGCCAAATTTAAAGTTGATATTCTTTTCAGAGATATACTTGCAAAATCTGAAGATTGGGTAGTTCCAAATAGAATTTTATCGATGAATGATACTAATAAAATTATGCTTTTTGGTATAAAAAGTTTTGTTTTAGCCCCAGGTCAATACCATATCAAAATATCTGTTTCAGACCAAAATGAAACTCTGAACAATGCAAATACTGAGTTTGATTTAGTTGTTCCAGACATCAACAAAAAGAATATTTCCATTGGCGGAATTATGCTTGCCACTTATTCCATCTCCGTAGATTCAACAGATGTAAAGTTTAGTGATATGTTCCTTCGTTTCAATAAATACATTTTCCCAAATCCGTCACTTGAAATTTATGGGGAGAGAAGTAATATTAATGGTTACGCAGAAATTTATAATGCACTGCAATTTGCTCCCGATGGACTTAAACTTACATATAGATTATTTGATGCAACAAAGCATTTAGTAAAGATGCAAACTAAAAATATAGAATCAACAGATGATTTTATTTTCGAGAATATTGATGTGAGCTTCGATTCGATTAACACAGGAGTTTATTATTTCGAAATGTCTGCGTCATACCCTATAAATAATCCCCAAGACTCTGCTTCTATTATAAAAAAGGTTTTTATTGTCAATCCTACACTTGGACCATTAACACGAAAATTATACACTGAGAATGAGTTATTCGAGAAAAGTTTTTTCTCCACTTTAACTCCCGAGCAAACAGATTTACAGCTGAGAATGGCAAAAGTTATAGCCAATTCCGAGGAAATTTCACAACTCAAATTGTTAAGCACCAAAGAAGCCAAACAAAGGTATTTATTCAAGTTTTGGTTAGCCAAAGACCCAGATACTACTACTTTTGTAAATGAAAGATATGAAGAGTTTTTGAGATCGGTTACTTATGCTAACAATTTCCTTTCTTATAAGTCTGGTGGTGAAGGCTGGAGCAGCGAAAGAGGAATGGTGGTTCTTAGATATGGAATACCAACCGAAAGAAAACAAAATGAAGCTGATTTTGACAATCGTGCTTATGAAGAATGGTTTTATGAAAATGTACAGGGGGGATCGTACTTCTATTTTGTTGATAAATCTTATGTAGGAAACTATATGTTGGTTCATTCAACAGCCAGAAATGAAGCATACGACCCCAACTGGTTCAATAATTACGTACCAACTATTGACAAGAAATACCAAGGTGATGAGAATATTAATACCAATATGGATTATAAATTTCGCTAATGAAGTTAATTATTGATTATATTATCACAGGCGTATTTTTAATTATTGGAAAAATTGCCCAAAATCTATCTCTTACTGGACGAGCAAAGCTTGGTATTCTAATTGGCGATATTTTAAGGCTTTTAGATAAATCACGAGCTAAGATTACCTTTAACAATATTAGTACTTCATTAACAGAAAAAACTCATAATGAAGTATTGTACATAATGAAGAAATCCTACCATAACCTTGGTATTACTCTCGTTGAGATGCTGGTTCTGCCTACTTTAGACAATAACGAATTACATAAATATATCAAATTCAAGAATATTGAACTAATTAATCAGGTATTTGCGAGAAATAAAGGCTTAATATTTTTATCGGGACATTTTGGCAATTGGGAACTGACTGCTTATACTGCCGGTTATTTTTCAGAACTTCCAATTACTATAGTAGTAA
>CAYUZZ010000477.1:0-2391 GCA_964449505.1 uncultured Hyphomicrobiales bacterium
TTCAGAATTAGAAGGTCATCATCAAAATAAGAAAATGTAAAACCCAAATTCTTTGAATATATCAACAATATTGATACAATTAATGTAAGGATAGGCAGATAACCTTCAAAAAATTTGTCGTTATTTTTATTTAAAGTTTGTTTCATAATTTTAGTTTAATTTATTTGCAATATTTTTCAAAATTATTTAGTGCTGATTTATTACCACCCTTCACAGCCATATTCCAATCTTGGCAAGCACCGTCCTTGTCTCCTATATTAAATTTCAAGTTTCCCCTATTATGATAAGCATCTGCAAAATTTGGGCTTATTTTCAATGCCATATTAAAATCAATCATGGCTTCATCTAATCTATTGCTCATTGAAAGTGCATATCCACGATTATTATAGGCAGCTGGCATATTCGGATTAATCTGAATACACCTAGTTAACATTTGGACAGATTCAGGGAATTTGCTCTTCATACCATAAATGATTCCAAGACTATTAAGCACTTGATAATTGTTGGGAGTAAATTTCAAAACTCGTTCATAATCCAATAATGCTTGATTTACATTACCTGAATTTTGCATAAGCAATCCCCTGTCAGCAAGGGCATCTATATAGTCGGGATAAATCTCAACTGCTTTGTTGATATCGGCAAAAGCTTCATTTATTTTATTATCAATTCTTAAATTAACCCCTCTATTGTAATAAGCCATAGCACTTTTTGGATTTGTTTTGATTACTCTGGTATATAAATTCAGGTAATTTTGGTATGTATCCGAATATGCATAAGTATGTAAGGAATATAGAGCAATTATAATTAAAAGTATCTGTTTTTTTCTGTTTGTTTTATCATTTTCAAATAAATTGTTCAGGAGAGGAACCAAAATCACCAAAAAACCAAGCATAGGCAAATAGGCTCTATGCTCCAAATATTTATATGAAAAGTCGCCCAATCCATGCTTAAACATAAGTGTGGGAAACAAAAATACGAAAATCCATAAAATTCCGAAGAATATGGGCTTAAAATCAATTGTTCTATAGAAATACAAATATACAGAAATACCTGCAAGTATTATAAAACCGGTAAAAGTAACCATCGTGTTATAATCGGGCATTGGTGACAGATTAAATCCAATTACAAATTTTGAAATAAATTCAAAAACTGTCGCTAAATTTTGTATAAGGTTGTCAAAATTAAATAAATCACTACTAAAATTGGAATGAATGGCATTTGCCCTCACAATAAAATAAAATACTGTAATGGCAAGCCATAAAATTATAGGAAAAACAAGCAATTTTAAATTAAATGAACTTTTCTTTGAAATATAATAATATGCTATAAATAATACAGGCGTTAATGCGGCTACTTCTTTAGAAAACAAACTAAGTAACAACAACAAAGAACATAAATAAATATCCTTTTTCGCTCCGCTTTCAAGATAGTTAATCCAATAGATAAATGATGATACTATGAATGCGAATACCAACAAATCACCTCTTGCAGGTATCCAGGCAACTGTATGAACGAACAATGGATTTACAGAGTAAAGCAAAGCCAATATTAGTGCTATTATATCATTCTTTTGAACTTTTCTCAACAATACAAAAACGAGCATTGCATTAACAATATGAATTATTAAATTTGTAATGTGAAAAATCGTTGTTTCGGGTTTGCTTCCTATCAACTGACTATCCAAAATAAAACTGACAGTTTGGAGAGGCCTATAAAATGGACTGTTTAAATTCTTAATAAATGCATCTGTAAGAAACGCATCGGGTATATTGGATATATCTGATAAAAACGTGAAGTTTGATATTAATAATAATTTGTCGTCAAGACCAGAAAAACCAAAGTTAAAAACTCTGATATATGTAACAAAAACCAAAACGCCAATTATTAAAAATGGGAAGTAACCCTTACTGATTTTATTCCAGAAATTTGAACTTTCAATTTGATCCATAAGCTTATAAAAAAATAATTTGCAATAATTAATTACATGATATGCAATTTTTAAAACTCTAAAATAATATTTTCATATTTTTGAATAAGATATTTTTTTATTTTTTTAAATAAATCCGTTAACAAAGGATAATTAACTATGGGACAAACAGTAGTACAAAAGATATTAGCAAGGGCATGCAACAGACCTAACGTCAATATTGGTGATATAATTGAGCCAAAAGTTGATTTAGCAATGTCACATGAGAATGCAGCCTTGGTACTTAATCAATTTAATGAGATTTTTAAAGGATTGGATAAAAAAGCTTTAGTTTGGGATAAGCAAAAAATCGCTATTATTTTTGACCACAGAATACCTGCCGAAAGTAAAAAAACGGCAACTAATCATAAAATAGTAAGGGAATTTGTTTCAGAGCAGGGCATTAGTAAATTCCATGATATACG
>CAYUZZ010000478.1:0-2386 GCA_964449505.1 uncultured Hyphomicrobiales bacterium
ATGTTTTTTATAACTCTATCTTTACCTCAATTTGTTAATGCACAGGAAGATTGTGTCGCAATGAACACACCACCTGGAGCAAATTGTGGAAGTTGGGTTACTCATGGTGTAACTGTTATTGGTAACCAACTACATTCATCTTTTGGGCTATGTAATATATATGTAAGCTATCAATCAAGAACTTGCACAATAACTGAAGGCGAATGTACACGAACTTTTGAACAATTTCAATTAGGGACTATTGATTGGAGTTGGGATGAAGATCCTTTAAGCCCATGTTATTATTTTACTCAATACTTAATGCCAGGTTATCCAGATGATTTCGCTGGTATTGACAAAAATCAATTTGAAAAATTTCTGGGTAAACTCATGCCTCATTTGATGGATGTTCACTTTATGAATTACTTCCAAAGTCTTTCTGATATTGAACGATTGGCTATTAAATGTGATGGAAGTAATCCTAATTGTGAAATGCCAACTTGTGCACCTTATGAAGCTTCTTATATAAGTAGTAGTTGCAAGGATATATGCTACAATTTTGAGAATCCAGATCATCCAGTATTAACTTTTGGCGATTGTAATGCAACTCCTCAGGGTTGTTGTATTCTTACAGCAACATATTGCCCATGTTTTGATAGTACTCCTGCTTATAGCGGTATAATCAAAGAACTTAATTTGACAGTAAATCAAGGTGGATGTGCTGGAAACGGTCCTTTGTATGGAACTTGTTACTACGGAACGGGTGGTGAGGATTCAATATATGAACCATGCCAAACAATATGTCCAAATATTGAAGAATGGTAAAAGGAGATTTAAAATGAAAGGAAAAAAAATATTTTTTGTCATATTAATATTTATATTCATATCAGCTTTACCCAATACAAATTCTGCTGAATTAATGAATAAAAATATAATTTGGCAAATAGAAAAAGATGGAACAAAGATTGAATATTTCACAATAAATGATAATTTTATTAACCAGAATAATAAGCCCGAACTAAATTTGAATCAAAACTGTTTGGTTAAGAATAATGTAGATGGGACTCTTGAAAAATCAATTGATAAAGGGCAAACTTGGCATAAGTTTCTTAAACAAAAAGTCAAGACCCTTGATTTTATGATATATCCAAGTTTAAGCAATAATATTATTAATATTCAATTCAAAGATGAAAATCAATCAGAATATTCATTAAAAATATTTGATTATCTTGGTAATGATTTGAATAAAATGATTCATATTAATTATGATCAAAATTATTTAGATATTTCTAAGCTATCAGCCGGACTTTATTATCTAACAATTGTTATAGGAGATATGCCGCAAAAAACTTTATCTTTTGGAAAACAATAAGTAACTGTGGTGTCAGGGTCTTGCCTGACACTACTCTTTTTATTAATTAAACGGAGAAAATTATGTACAAATTTATTAAATATATTATTCTTTTCTTTTTGGTTCTCACCCAACTACATTCCAAGTTAAATTGGGAACATCAGATTGAGGAAATGAAATTTTCTGACTTTTCAATAGTTAGAAAATTAATGTGTGGTAATGAACAATATTTTTTATTTTATTGGGGTACTGATGTTGATAAAATTGATACTATTGATGGTAAAATTTATGGCAGATATCCCGCATTAATGTCATTTGATAAAGATGGAAATCTCTTGTTTCGAAAAGAAGAGCCAATACCCTGGCTTGATTCTTTAAAGGCACATGGATATATTTCAACTGGCAATTTATCAGAATTTTTTTTCACTGAAGACAGGATTAATTTAGTAATTCCAGAAGGTTTTTTTCCAACATATAGTCCCAATTTTTTCAGATTCTCATCAATTGATGGTAATCTAAAAACCATAGATGGTTACGAAAGTGGACTTTATCAATTATCATCTTTAGAAGCTATTATAAACAAAAATGATTTATTCGTTTTATCAGCTTTTTCATTAAATTCTATTGATGAAGCAAGTATTAATGTTCATAGTTTGGATGTAGTTAATAATTATACTTTAAAATATAGAATATGGCTCAATCATGCACCATTTACAGATTCGATAATAAATGATTATGATCCAACAAATTTAATTTTTTGTAATGACAGTACATTCTTTGTTTTTTACCTTGCTAAGGATTATAAGACAAATATCGTAGCGAAATATAGTTATAATAGAGATTCTGCAAATGCCTTTTCTAATTATAATTCAAATATAAATTCTAATCTATTAAATTATACTGTTTATAAAGCAAAATCGAATGAGGCTATAAGGAAAGCATATAAATTGCATAATGGTAACTACTTAGCCATGCATTATAGTGGTGGCTTTGTTATATTAAATGAAAATGCCGAGATAATCTATAATGATTTACCATTTGCAAATAGTTCTTATG
>CAYUZZ010000479.1:0-2370 GCA_964449505.1 uncultured Hyphomicrobiales bacterium
AATCATTGTCGAGACGTGTAGCAATTATTATTTTGGCGAAATTTTCTAAAACTCCCTTCAAGAATTTTGAGCTTATTTTCTCGCCAAATTTACTTTTATAAATTGATACTTCGGTATTATAATCAAGCACATAGGGAATTTTAACTGGAGTAATTCTATCCTGGAAAGACTGAACTTTCTCGTAATGAATTTTATCTTCTGGATTGACAAGTCCAATAAAAAGTGTTTTTACATTTTCCTCTGTTAATTCTACTTTATGAATGCCGTCGCTAATTATACCGTGATATGCCTTTAATCTTTCCACATTATATTCTTTAATGTCCATTAGGGCAAGAATGCCATTGTTGGTTTTAGCAAGATACGAATATGTATATTTCACTTCATCGTGCTTCAACAAATCATTTATCATGAATTGAAGTGCGGGTTTATTTAAATTTTCGTGTATTAGAGGGTCACCCGGATTAAATACTGATATACCTTCCCCTAATTGCCTATTGTAATAATTCCTTCTGGCAGAAAGCATAGAGAATACTTCTAATGGGTCTTTTAATCGTTCTAACAAGGAGCGTGTTATAGAGTTACAAATTGCACAAGGAACATCTTTTAGAACCCATTCATATTGTTTATCGTGGAATAAAAGGTCTTTAAAATTGCTATCGACAATTAGTTCGTCCAGAAATTCCTTTCGGAATTCTTTGGGTATTTGCAAAATTGGATGGTCATGATTAGGGCAACTAAATTCAAGATACTTCTCAGGTGCGTTCAACAACAAAGTGTCGGCAGATTTACTGTGTTCTTTAAGTTGTTCTTCTGCAAGTTTATATTTCTGCATTTCTTTAGTCTGAAATCCACCTAACTTCTCAATATCAAGTCTCCAGTAAGTTTTGAACGATGCACCTTCTTGTATTTTGGTATATTCTTCAAATTTGGATAATATATTGTTGAGGAATGTAGATTTTCCACTACCCGGAGGTCCTTCGAATAAGTATATTCGGTTATTTTGGGTACCTTTCACAAAATTACCAGTTAGGTTCATCACGCGATTAGCAAACAATCTATCAGAGAAAAATGGCGAGTCAACACCCTCTTGGAATAGTTTTGAAGTATCATAATTAAAGAAACCTATGTGCTCAGTATCATTTTTATAATCATCAGTACCATCAGGGATATAATAATGCACCATATCGTAGAATAATTGAAAAACATCTCTAAATACCAATGCTGGATTGGTTGCGGCAAAATACAGGAAATCATTGAATGGAATTGGTGTTCTCTTTTCCTTTTCAACAATATTTTTACTTAATTTAATTAGAGATTCTAATTTTTCAGCTTTAGATTGAATGTCAATAAATGTTTCCATAGTTTATTATAAATTTCTTTTTGATAATTTTTTATCTTTTATTGTATAGCTCACAGGTCTGTAATCAAGGTTTAGAATGTTGCCATCATTATCTCTGTGGGGTATAATTTCGGTTGTTTCTAATATAACCTGTCCAACAGGGTTTGCACCTTGCCATAAATACTCGATACCCATCATTGTATCTGTTATGTAAGGTTTATACAATTGCTTGCCTTCGAAATGATGTTTTAGATAAAGAGTGTTATCGTCGGATTTATCTTCCATAACAGAAATAAATGGGGGGTGATACATACCATTTATTATCATATTTTTAAAGTCATCGGCTTTCCTACTCTTAATATAATATTCCATAGTGCCACGTTGTTGATTTTCCCTCTGCCCTACTACATACAAATCGTGATAATCTACAAAGTCCTGATCTACAAAAGTGTTTATCAGCATCAAATCACTAAAATTTTTTCTTAATTCTAATATAGCTTTTTTGCCAATTCCAAGATTTTCGTCATAATTCTTTCGCATTTCAGAATCATTTATCTTCTGAAAATACCATGTAAGTTTGCCTTGGTTGGCTAAATTTTCAACATACTGGATTAGTCTTAGCCCTATGGCATAGGGATTATAGCCAATTCTAGATAAAGAAGTAACATGTGCGTTTATTACAGCAAATTCTGACTCATGTCCTACAATTCGGTCATCACTTCTAAATAATTCATCGTGCCAATAACTTGCCCACCCTTCATTGATTGTTTTGGTTCTAATCTGAGGCGAAAAATACATTGATGTATCACGAATAATATTTAATACTGATTTCATCCAATTATTCTCTTCTCTCATCAAAAATCTGGAATTATCCCTTATATATTCAAGAATATCAATACATTTAGCGGATTTACTTTCTATAAATATCTGAAACTTGGATTCAAATTCTGGGTGCATTTTTTGGACATCAGCGAAAAAATTCCTCTCTACAACAGTTGGATTCAATTCCAAAAGACTATTGAATCTATCCG
>CAYUZZ010000480.1:0-2364 GCA_964449505.1 uncultured Hyphomicrobiales bacterium
TTCTGATAAGACGGCATCCCTTATTGCCACTTGTTGCCAAATTGGTGCTTTAAGTGCTACCAGCAACTCAGAAATGCACAAGGCTTTGCAAGATTACGGGGAAAATGTTGGTATTGCTTTTCAAATTAGAGATGATATTTTTGATTATCTATCCAAATCAACTCTGATTGGCAAACCTGTTGGGAATGATTTGAAAGAAAAGAAAATTACTTTACCACTTATTTATGCTCTAAAAAATAATCCTCAAGAATCTGATAAAATTATAAAAATTATTAAAAGAGGTAAATTACAAAAAAAAGAAATCAAAGAAATCATTGATTTTGTAGTGGACAATGGTGGTATCGATTATGCGGAGTCTAAAGCTAAAATCTTTGTTGACAAAGCAAAGTTAGCCATTAATATTTTTTCTGAATCACCAGAAAAAAAATCCCTTTTAGACTTTGCAAATTTTGTAGTTGACAGAAAATCTTAGTAAATTTGTTTTATTGAAAATATCTTATTTAGAAAAATGTCTGAAATTTCTCCTTTATTTGCTGTTGAAGCAGAGCAAATGCTACTAGCTGGATTTGTAGGCGATGCAATAAATCTTTGTGAGGCGGGCTTAAAAGAATATCCCGACTATTCTTCTGCTCTTGCTGTGCTTGCACGTGCTTATGCTTACAAGGGTAATACAATCAAATCGGACGAAATTATCAATGATGCTAAACAGAACAGTTATTCAAAAGTATTAGATAATATTAGTTTGGATGCAATATCAGTTAGTGAAGTTGAAGAGATTATTTTAGATGGAAGCACTGTTGATCAAAATATTACAAACCCAGCATTTGAGGAAGAATTAATTTCCTATGATGCAAATAACGATAATCAAGTTTTGGAAACTCCCGCACTAAGTTACGAAAATTCCCATGTTGATATTGAAATACCAGATGATATGATTCATCAAAATACTATTGAACTACCCAAACAGTTCGGTCTTGATAATTTAAATTTTCAAATTGAAGAAACTAATTCAATTAGTGATGATAATTTTGCCCCCTTAAAATGCGTTGTTGAATTGATTAGTATCAGGCAATCTAAAAATAATAATACAAAAAATTCTTTTAAGGTATCTACACCTAAAATAGTTACCGAAACTATGGCTGATTTATTAATCAGGCAAGGTAATAAAATAGAGGCAAAGAAAATACTATTACAGTTAATAGAACAGAATCCTACAAAAAAAGCTCAATACTCATCAAGAATCAATAAGTTAGTTCTCTAATTCAATGTTATAGTTTTTTACAATTTCACTTATTCCAATATTTAAAGAAATTTTAGGTTTCCAACCAAGGTCAAAAATTCCGGAAGAATCCATTAGCTTTTTGGGAGTACCATCAGGTTTACTGTTATCAAACTCCAGAATGCCTTTAAATCCCACAACTTCTTTTATGGTATGGGCTAATTGAGTGATTGACATATCTGTTCCAAAACCAATATTGATGAATTCTCCAATATCAGAATGATTATAATTCTCCATCAAAAATAAGCAAGCCTCAGCCAAGTCATCGGCATGAAGAAATTCACGAAATACTTTTCCACTACCCCATAGAATTAATTTAGAGCCAAAAATACCCAGTTCATTGTAAATTCCTATAAGACTTTTAATACTTCCATCGAATTTACTCTCCAATCCAAATCCTAATTTATTTTTGTGAAAATCTTTGATCAAAAAATCTTTATTATCATCTGAAATTGCTTTTGCAATAAGAAGCTTCCTTACAAGAGCAGCTATCACATGAGAGGTCTCCAAATTGTAGTTATCGTGATTCCCATACAAATTAGTAGGCATAACAGATATATAATTAGTACCATACTGCTCATTGTAATATCTACATAATTTGATTGCGGCTATTTTAGCAATAGCATAGGGTTCGTTAGTAGATTCCAATTCACCAGTTAAAAGATATTCTTCCTTGATAGGTTGTGGAGCATATTTGGGATAAATGCAGGAAGAACCAAGATTTAGAAGTTTTTGGACTCCGCTACTAAAAGAAGAGTGAATTACATTTGCTGCAATCATTATATTATTGTAAATAAATTCTGCTTTATATGTACTATTAGCTAAAATCCCACCCACTTTGGCTGCAGCAAGAAAAACGTATTCTGGTCTGTTTAACTTGAAAAAATTAATTGTATCTGACTGATTGATTAAATTAAGTTCGTTTGAATTAGAAAAAAGCAAATTATTGAAATGCTTGCCCTCCAAATTGCGAACCAATGCACTACCAACTAAGCCCTTGTGACCAGCAACATATATCTTCGAATTATTTTTCATTACCAAACCTTAGATTCCGTGAAATTATTATTAGACCATGTGAAACCATT
>CAYUZZ010000481.1:0-2362 GCA_964449505.1 uncultured Hyphomicrobiales bacterium
AGTTAAGGATATTGAAGAACAAGCAACTCCTACAGAAAATTTTTATCCAACAATTAAGCAGCCTGTTATTTTAGGCAAAATTGACTTGCCTGATTCAAATAGACACCATTTTAAAGAAAAACAACATCACAACGAGGAGCAAGCCAAAGTAATTGTTCCAAAAAAACATGAATCAGTAATTCCAAAAATTGAGGAAATAAAAGCTGCTACAATTGAACCAGAGGTTATTGTTGAGCAAATAGAGATTCCCGTAGAAAAAATACAGGAAAGCCCTAAAATCGATGAAGTTATAGAGGTTGATACAGTTGAAAGAAAATCCGAGACTATATCTACAGAAGTAATGGAGCCATTAGTTGTTGATACCCCAGTTACACCTGTTGATTTGTTACCCGAACCTATTATTGAAAGCGAGCTTGCAACTAATACAAATTTGGAAAGTGAAAGCAAAGTTATTTCGGAGGAAACAAATAAGGAGCAAGCATCTAATTCCGATGCTCATAATCCTGAGCTATCCGATGAGGAAAATGCTATTCGCAGGGAAAGAAGGAAAAAGAAAAAACGCACTCAACCCGAAACTGAACCCGGAGAAACACCGCAGCTAAGAGGATTAACAGTTGTAGGTAAAATTGATTTACGACCCAAAAGAGAATTTCCTCCCAAAAGAGATGTAAAATTCCAAAAACCTGAGGGTGGGGTAAAATCAGATGCCAAACCTGATACTAAAACAGATGCTAAAGATAAAGATAAATTTAAACCAAAACAGTTTAAGAAAAGAAAACATACGGTGGAGACACCAGCGGATTTCAAAGAGTCTGCAAAAGAGCAACTCGATAGCAAATTTAAGGTTAAGGAAAAAGAAATAAACCACAAAGAAGTGGTTCCTATTGATGATAAGAAAAAGAGGAAAAAGAAAAAAACAGTTCGTGAGATGATAAGCCAAGAAGAGGTTAATAGAGCTATTAGGGAAACCCTTGCTGGAATGGACCTTGCCCATGCCTCAACACGTGCAAAAAATAAGATCAAAAAACGTGCTGAAAGGGAAATTAAAGAACAAAAAATTCACGAAGAAAAGCTGAGAGATGATAAAATTCTGAAATTGACCGAGTTTGTTACTACCTCTGATCTAGCTAATTTAATCGGCATTACCGTTAGTGAAATAATTCTGAAATGTATGCAACTTGGGCTAATGGTTACAATTAATCAACGCCTTGACAAAGATACCATTATTTTAATTGCAGATGATTATGATTTTGATATTGAATTTTTAGACGATAAGGAATCTCAACTTGAAGAAATTGAGTATGACCCAATTGAATTAAAGATTCCAAGATCACCTATAGTGACCATTATGGGACATGTAGATCATGGAAAAACATCCTTACTCGATTATATTAGAAGTGCTAATGTGGTTGCTGGTGAAGCAGGTGGAATTACTCAACATATCGGTGCCTATAAAGTTGAATTGGCAAATGGTAAAACCATAACTTTTCTTGATACCCCTGGACATGAAGCATTCACTGCCATGAGAGCCAGAGGTGCACAAGTAACTGATATTGTAGTACTTGTGGTTGCAGCAGATGATTCTGTTATGCCCCAAACTATCGAAGCAATTAGCCATGCCAAAGCAGCAAATGTTCCAATTATTGTTGCAATAAATAAAATCGATAAAGCTGATGCAAACCCCGATAGAATTAAGCAACAGTTAACAGACCAAAATATATTAGTTGAAGAAGGGGGCGGAAAATTCCAAGCTGTCGAAATTTCAGCAAAAAAAGGATTAAATATAGATACCCTGCTGGAAAAGATATTGCTGGAAGCTGAGTTTCTTGAACTAAAGGCTAATCCGGACCGTGTTGCCCGCGGTATAGTTATCGAATCAAATATGAAACAGGGATTTGGTCCCGTAGCCACTATCATTGTGCAGAAAGGAACACTTCGTGTTGGCGATCCATTTGTAGCAGGTGTTAGTTTTGGAAAAGTAAGAGCTATGTTAGATGAAAGAGAAAGAAAAATTACTAAAGCAGGTCCTGGCGACCCAGTCTTAGTTGTTGGCTTTGATGAATTACCCGAAGCTGGAGATAGTTTTGTCGCAACCGAAACAGACCACGAAGCACGCGAAACTGCCATTCAACGCAAACAATTAAAACGTGAACAAGAATTAAGACAAATTCACCATAAAACACTTGATGAAATATCAGCACAAATTCAAATTGGCGGGGTAAAAGACCTTAATTTAGTTCTTAAGGGCGATGTGGCTGGTTCAGTAGAAGCACTGGCAGATTCGCTGCTGAAACTTTCCCGAGAGGAAGTCAAAGTTAATATCCTACACAAAGGTGCTGGTAACATTACTGAGTCTGATGTT
>CAYUZZ010000482.1:0-2361 GCA_964449505.1 uncultured Hyphomicrobiales bacterium
TCAGCCACCAGTATTGTTTTCGACATATTTTTCCCTTGTTTACCTTATTCTTTTTGATAAGCCATTGCTTTTGGTAAATGAACTAATTTGAACGACTTAGAAATTCCGTGTAATGACTCTGAATATCCAATAAATAAATAACCACCTTTATTAAGAGAATTATACAAATGGGAAACTACCTGTTGTTTTGATGGTAAATCGAAGTAAATAAGTACATTGGCACAGAAAATCACATCACATTGCGACATCATTTTTACTTGATTTGGGTCATACAAATTAATATTCACGAACTTTACCAATCGCCTCACTTCCGGACTTAGCTGATATAGATTACCCTCCTGTTTAAAATATTTGGATAACAAATTAGGTGGAATATTTCTAATGGCATATTCCTTGTAAATTCCTTGTTTGGCAGCATCTAAGACGCTTTGGTTTATGTCGCTACCCACTATCTGAAAATTTACTTTTGGATATTTATGACGGAAGGTTTCTAAAACCATAATGGCAATCGTATAAGCCTCTTCACCGCTTGATGAAGCTGCACTCCATATCCTGAAGGTAGGCATAGCCGTATTTTTGCGTGGAGCCAGTATTTCAGGAAGAAGAATATTTTCTAATACTTCAAATTGCTGAGGTGCCCTAAAAAAATAAGTCTCATTTATTGTAATCGCTTCAAAAAGTCTATCTAATTCATCTTTTTTAGAGGAACTTCTGATATATCTCATATACTCAGCAAAACTATTTAAGTTATTGGCAGCTATTCTCTTTGAAATTCGTCCTTCCAATAAGTATTTTTTGCTCTCCGTAAAATAAATTCCGCATAGTTTGTATATTTCCTCTCGAAACTCTGCAAACTCGCTACTGGTCATTTCCAAATTACCCACATCAATGGCTTTTGGTTTTATCTCGCTTTCTTTTGGCTTGTTAACACCAAACTTAAATAACTGTCCAGACATAATTATTTGATTTTCTTCTTATATTCTTATTTAAAATAGTAAATTTTTTGAAATAATTCATCTAAAGATTTTGAAATCTCTGTATTATCAGAAATTATCAAAGTTCTAACTTTCTCCAACAATTCATCATCAAATTTAGATAAAATTTCAATTACCTCATTTTTATTTATACAATTCTTTTCAATCATTAGTTCAATTATCATTTTCAATACAAATTCCTGATTGTAATTTGATAAACTTTCCCAGATTGTTTGGATAGCTGAAACGAAGTCTGTATTATTCGAAGCACTGTCATCATCAATGTTGCAGTCAAAAAAAGTCACAACGAAATCTTGCTTAACACCATTGCTTGAGTTTTCCAATAAATTATAAAGTATATACTGCTGGGTTTCAAATTCTGCTTTTTCATAAAATTTAATGATGAACCTAACATCCTCAGTTTTGAATTGTTGACCCAAAGCAGCCAATCCTGCCGAACTAATATCTGGATCATCATCTAAGAGCGCTTTGTGTGCGATATTTCTACTGTTATCGGGCAATTCGGGAATTTCTTCAATTCTAAATCCAATAGCTAATGCGGTTTTCAGTACTACGGTCTGAATTTCTATGGGGTATTCATTTATTTCGCTGAGCAAGAGATTACAAATACCAATATCTGAACCTACAACCGCTAACGAATCTATGGCTGCAATTTTTAAAAATAAATCTGTATCGTGTCTTACAATATTTAGCAGGAATGATTCTGAATCACTCCCACCAATTTTCCCTAAGGTTTCGATGATTTGGGGTTGAAGGTTTTCGTTATTAATTTCATATAATTCAATTAAACTCTTTACGATATGCTGCTTGTCAACGTTTGTCTGATTACGGTAAAATATATTGCCTATTGCTTCTATTGATGATAATACAACATTATCGTCGCTATCGTCATAGAGTTGCATTATTGTATCAATATTTTCCCCATCATCAACCAAACCAATAATATCGCAAGCAAACTTTCTAATATCGAAGTCGTCAGATTTCAGATAATTTACAAGGGCACCCGAAGAATGCTTCTTAAGCTTGGTTAATATATCACCCGCTAAATTTCGCAACTCAATTTCCCGTGTCTCGATAATAGGTGCTACAGCACTGGCAACAAAATCCTTCAAATGGGCTGGATAGTTAACTAAGGCACGATAGCAGGCATCTTTAAGTCCTCTATTGGAGGAGTTTAAGCCATGTACTAAGAAATGGATAAGTGATTGGTCTAAATCCGATTCTTGTATCAGATAATTTATAGCATCAATTTTTTCATCCAAATTCTCGGAATTTTCAACAATAAATTTATTGTTACTCATAATCAATTATTATTTATGAAATATTTTTACCAGAAATATTTATGCCAAGTTGTTCAATTCTATAT
>CAYUZZ010000483.1:0-2359 GCA_964449505.1 uncultured Hyphomicrobiales bacterium
GAGACAAGTTCTTCTTTATGGAATTGAATTGGACGATAATAAGTTAATTAAACGCGGTATGTCATTGCTGAAAAAGTATGAATACAATAAGGATTTTCTAAGATCAATTATAGGAATATTTATTGATTTTGGATTTGTTAATAAAAATATAAATTTTATGAATATGGGTTTAGAAATTGCTATTCAGAATAATATTCAAATTGAATTTTATCGAAGAATCAAGTTTTGGATAATCAAATCTAACTTTTTACTTAATTTGTATCACTTGTCAAAAAATAGAATAACAAACATCAAATTTATAAGGAAAAAACTCAATTACTAATGATGAATATAAAGAAAATATCAATAATAATTCCTATCTATAATACTGAGAAATATCTTGAGCAATGCTTGAACTCAGTTCTAAAGCAAGACATTGGTGGTCTGGAGGCTATATTGGTCAACGATGGTTCAACCGATAGTTCCATTATCATTATGAAGAGGTTTCAAGTGCAAAATCCTGATTTATTCAAAGTAATTGATGGAGTAAATATGGGAATAGGAGCAGCAAGGAATAAAGGTCTGGAATTATCATCTGGCAAATATATTATGTTTTTAGACTCTGATGATTTTCTTGAACCTGATATTTGCAGGCACTTGTTAGTTGAAGCTGAGCTTAAAAACGCTGATATTGTTGAATTTTCTTATAATACTCTTTATGAGAATGAATTCGATGATGGCATAAATTCTAATGGAAAATTAATACCTATTCCTGAAAATTATCCTCCAACACACGAAGATTACTTTCATTTGACACCAATTGTTATGTGGAATAAACTATACCGAAAATCACTATTTGACAATAATAAAATTAAATTATGCCACAGTTCAGTATTTGAAGATTCGGGTATATTACCATTAATTATGGCATATTCAAGATACTATTGTTCATTAAACAAAATAGGTTATAATTACCGAAGACGAGAGGGAAGTAATGTTAGTAAAAGTTACAAGAAAGAATTTATACCATTGAATCTCGAAACTCAAATTGCATTATTAAATGAATTCGAGGATAGGGGATTACTAAACACTCATGCCAACTATCTATTTTTATTTTCAATGGGAGTGATTTTTTTTACTGATTATTGGTTACTTGGCTATAGAACATTTTTAGATAGAAAATTGTATTTTAAAGAAATTATATGCACATATTATGTTCCTTTTTTTAACAAGACTAAGGTCACATTCAGTTGGGCTAAGTCTTCGAAAAAGAACTTTTTTAAATATATTTTCATAAAATTTGCTCTATTGAGGTTCGATTCTGTCAGTTTGAGTATCTTTTTAGCCTTCAAATTTATTTTTAATTTTTTTTCCAATAATAAATGACACAGTACAAAATACCGAAAATATTACATTACTTTTGGTTTGGTGGTAACAAACCAAAGGAAGTACAAGAGTGCATTGCAAGCTGGAGAAAGGTTTTGCCAGATTATGTTATTATTGAATGGAATGAGCAAAACATTGATATTAATATTTGCAAATTTTCACATCGTGCTTTTGTCCTTAAAAAATGGGCTTTTGTGACTGATGTTCTTAGGTTATGGGTTATTAATAATTATGGCGGTATTTATCTTGATACCGATGTGGAAGTACTTTAGCCATTCGACGATCTTTTAATGTATTCTTTTTTCTCTGGATTTGAGGATAATCATTCACTTCAAATGGCTGTAATTGGGGCTGAAAAAGGTAATCCGCTTGTTCAATTGTGGTTGTATTATTACCTTGATGGCAATAATTTTAATTTTAATAACTTGAAATTTATTACAAATACTCAAATAATTACCAACATAATGGTAGAGAGAGGTTTAGTACTCAATAATCAAATACAGGAAATTGAACCAAATTGTGTTATTTTTCCTAAAGATTATTTTTCACCAAAAGATCCTGGTACAAGATTGATCAATCCAAGCAAAAATACATATACAATTCATCATTTTTTGGCGAGTTGGGTATCGCCAAATTATAAGTTGCTTCTTCGGATTTCTTGGGGTATTAAACGATTTATTTACTTCATTGAAAATTCTATAGGATTGAAAACTCATGCTTCAAAACCTCTTCGTTCAATTTATAGGAAATTAAATGGAAAACTGTATGAATAATATTCCTTTGGTTTCTGTCATTATTCCCTTTTATAACGAAAAGGAAAATCAAGTTAGACGTGCAATTGATTCAATCCTAAATCAAACATATCTATATATTGAAATTGTGATTGTGTTGGATAACCCGAATAATATGTTGATTGATAGTATAGTTAATCGGTATGTGGAAACTTGTAATAATATCAATTATCTCAAGAATTCCGAAAATATTGGAATTTCGG
>CAYUZZ010000484.1:0-2356 GCA_964449505.1 uncultured Hyphomicrobiales bacterium
CATGCTTTCTGTTCTTTGAACCATTTTCTGTGAGGGGGGTCAATATCACCGAAATATCCAATATTTTAAGGAATCCGAAGAATTTTTTTTATAATACTTAAGCACCTTGACTAATTCCTGTTTATTTTTCCCTGCCATTTTAAATGACTCCTGTATTTCTTTTGGATAGTCATGACAAGAAGTTATAAGAATGAGCATTAATATACATCCCGCAAGATTCAATTTTATTGATTTCATAACACCTGAATATATTTATTTATATAGAGGAATAACTTTAAACGCAACATCTCCATCTAAAAATGGTATGGAAATGTTTAAATCACCTGCCTGCGAATACTGAATTAATTCCTGATTTATCATTCCTGAATTTGTATCCCAAAGCTGTATTATATATTTGCCTTCAGAAAAACCATTTATTTTCAATTGAACATTTTCTATAGGATTTATTAATCTGCTTTTCATCTTATTATACCAATTGTTATTAATATTACGTATCCAACCAATTGTAAGCTTATTCCCTTTTAATCCATATACTTCAATTTCAGGAGTATAATTTCCTAATTCTATTTCTTTAATCTCCAGCCAGTCTTTTCCTGAATTTTCAATCCTTATTATATGTTCTCCAACGGAAACAGGAATCTCTATAAATCCATATTCATAATTTGAATTATTACCAATTAAGTTATTGTTTGGTGTATTTCTATTTTCCTCCTCAGTAAGTTCTTTATACTGTTTTTCCAAGACTATCTCATTGTCTATTAAAACTTTAATTTTGACATTCTGAGAAACTTTATTTATATCTATTTTAAAATTTCCGTTTTCAGGATAGTTTACTAATAATTCAGGAATAAAATAATATGATTCATTACTTTTAGAAGTTCCATGAACATATCGATTTATTAAATCAGAGGCATTACCATCATTGTAAATCTTTAACGGATAATTTGCTACATGCCCCCAACCGCCATTTGGGATTAAAATCAATTTCGTGTTCTTATTAGTATTAACAATAAAGTCCAGTTTTTTAAAATTATTGTCCACCCAATTTATGTCCTTTATAAAAACTAACAAAGGATGAAATTTATCATACAGATTATGTTCATCAATATATTCCGTCCAATGAGACATACCAACGCCAAATGAATTTGTCATTAGACTTGTCCACAAGACATTATGAAGCTGAACACCAGCGCCATTTGTGTCATATTTCTCATCGCTACTCAAATAGTCGATACCAAATTCTGCAATTAAATGCGGTTTTTTGTATTTATCAATCATCTGAATATTCCTGAGACCAATATGTTTAGGAAGATTAATAATGTCACCGTTGCCATAAATATGACTTTGGGTAAAATCTATGTTAGGAATACTCCATCTAAGGGAATCTATAAGTTTATTTTTAGGATTTTCAATATAACTTATACTGGTAGTAATTAAATGATTATTAGGGTCAATTAATTTAATATAATCACATATTTTATTAGTCCATTCAATTGGGGTACTTAATTCATTCCATAACTCAAAAGCAAGTATATTTTGCGAGTATCCCCATCTTGAGATTATATAATCAAGTTTATTTTTATAATAGTCTATGGCCTTTTCATTGCTCCAAAAATCCTCAGGTAAATTACAGACACCTCCATTTTCAATATTATAAGGATTTGAATTCCATTTATCTTCATTCCATAAACCTTTTTCTATCATAAAATCACTGTAGTTTCCCAATGTAATTAATAAATAGATTCCATTTTCCTTAGCTAGTTCAATTATTTTATCCAGTTTCCATGAATTTTCCTGACTATACCATCCTAAGCCATTTACATCTCCGAGTGCTAATCCGTTATTCGTCCATTCAATTGGTATATTCCATTCTACAAGCCAAATTCGGGAATAATTACAATTACTTTTCTTTAATTTTTTAAAGTAATATTCGTATTCCTTAATAATATTGTATTTATCTACCCAAGCGATACTTATTCCAGTGGCAAAATAAGGTTTGTTCGAATCAAACACTAAATTATTATTAGCTTTTCTTATAAAACCATTGTTATTTGAATCCGTTACCTGGAAAGTATATTTTTCAGATTTGTATTTTTTTCCCTTAACAACTATGTAAAAAACAAAGCTAAATGCACCAATCTCCGTAGGTGTATATTTAATTTTCCAAATCGGTTCACCCACTTTATTTAATTTCTCAATTTCACTTTTATATTGAAGTTCATAATTCTGAAAATAAAAACCACATATACTGTCAATTAAACCATTTGGTTTTTGTATTAATGTATAGAACGTAAACTCTTCGTTACTAATCAGTGTCAAATTTACAAAATCAATCGTTGCTGTGAACCCTTTCTTT
>CAYUZZ010000485.1:0-2344 GCA_964449505.1 uncultured Hyphomicrobiales bacterium
AGGCAATTTTGGCTAATTTCAGCCAAAATATGTGAATATTTCAAAGAACTAAGGGAAAATGTAGATACACAAAATTTTGTGTCTCTACTGATCAATTAATACTTTACAAACTTCTCTACTCTAACGCCAATTTTTACAAAATAGACACCGGGAGAGAGATCAGATACATCAATTTTTAATCCTTCATTAGTATTTATAAAGTTTACGATATACTTTTGTCCAAAAGTACTGTAAACAAAAACATTTTCAATATTGGAAATAGTTGATGAAGAAAATACTAT
The DNA here is from genome assembly GCA_964449505.1 of uncultured Hyphomicrobiales bacterium. Lineage (GTDB taxonomy): Bacteria > Bacteroidota > Ignavibacteria > Kapaibacteriales > UBA2268 > JBDHXE01. The sequence goes on from CAYUZZ010000485.1 coordinate 282, forward strand.
GAAATCTTCTGCAGGATTAGGATACTTGTAAATTTCTTCCTCAACAATATCACTTTCTTCAACAGGTGTTAGTGATGGACAGTATAGTTTTGCGAACATACACTTATCATATTGGTTAGGATAAATACTTTTTGTTTTAGCAGGATCAGATACTGAACTCATAACCCCTTCAATTGGCGGATAACAACCTATATAGGGTGGTTCAGTTGAATCATCATAGTGATCAAATCCTAATATATGCCCAGCTTCATGTAACATTACATCAAAAAAATTATATACTTTAGAATAACCATCACTATAAACTTTGGAAATAGTTGAAGTTGTAATGAAGTCATCATTGATGAAAAATCGATTAACGTTACCAGAGGCATCTTTCCTAAAACTAGTTGTATTGTTAAACGTAATATATGATTCACCGCATTTAATATTGCAAGCAGGAAATGTAGCTCTTGTTTTGGCATATGCTAATTCACCGTCGAATTCGAAATCTTCTTCCAAATCAGAAAACTTTACTTTAATGGAACAAGAGCAAGGTTCATTTTCTTTACCACATATACAATTCCATGAAAATGCTGCTCTATTAATTTCATCAACTGCTTTATTTTTTTAAAAAACTACATTATCCAACGGCATAGCAACCTCGTCAGGTATTGTTGTTAAATCAATATCAAAACAAATTGGCAATCTGATTCTACGAATAGCATAATCTTTACCATATCCTTGAAATCCTGGTATGTTATATGGGTCTTCTGCACAAATAACGGGTGTTTTAGCTTCAGTACTATTAAAATCGCAAATATAATAAGGATACTTTATTCCTGGTGGACAATAAACAGCAGAACCGCATGTCTGACAAATTATTTCTGTTGTATTAATGACAATTAAAATCATAAAAAGAATATTAAATTTTATTAGCTTTTTCATATTTTAACTCATGGTAAGTAATATTTAATTTGATTGATTAATGTCTGTAAATTTTGCTTGAAAATAGCTACTGGTACATACTCACCTAACCCAAAATCATTACCAATATCATGCACAAATCCATCCTGAATTCTATACATTCCAAAAGATTGTGAATGATTTTTTATTGGGTACATTGATAAATAGGAATTTGTAGAATCATTGCATATTATTCTTGGCTTTAAGAATAATATATATTCAAAATTTGGCAATAACCATGCATTACCATTTCCATCATTTAATTCAACTTGATTTATTCTTTCCCACTGATTACAGAAATTGAAAATAAAAATATTTCCAGTTGTTTGTAATTTTGGACTATTCTTGGCTGCTATGTTGTTCGTCCCACTTTCTAACAAAGGTATTACTTTCCCTTTTAATGTATCAATAATTTGAGAAGATACCACAGTCATATTTTTGCATCCATATCCAGTCCAATTTACATTCTCCACATTAATTGTATCGGAAACATATACATGTAAAATATAATAAGATTCGCTTATTAGGTCTAAGGCTACACTTTTTGTTGAATTCCATATTTGATGATTTAAGTCCTCCTCTATGAACCGAGGTTTTAAGTAATTTTGCGGGGAATTAATAGTATATTGAAGGAAGACTAATGGATTATAGTCAACCATCCAATAATAATATTTCATAAAGTATTTAAGCGTATCGTTAAAAGTTAATTTTTGGATAAAACTATTTAAAGTATCAGCTCTAAATGTTTTGCAAACACTATCGCCTACAATATATCCAATAATAGTTTCATATGGCATACCAGAATTAATTGGTGGATAATTCTGCAAATGTGGTAAAGAAAAGAAATAACTTATTGTAGAAGGTTGACATGGTGGCTGCCCATTCAAGTCCACTTTTGCTAATAAAAGTAAATGAAGCAAAAAAGTAAATAATAAAATTTTAGTTTTCATTATAAAACTCCAAAATTTAAAAAATATTAATTAATTACAAAGCAAAAAGAAAAAACTCAGCAATAGAAAAAGAAAAAAGTCGTGCTGAGTTAGATGTATATTATTGTTGGTCCGAGTGCCCTCCTCGGAAACTCCAATTTGTGTTTACATCCGCTACAATAAAATGAGCGG
>CAYUZZ010000486.1:0-2335 GCA_964449505.1 uncultured Hyphomicrobiales bacterium
ATTTTTAATTAAATTTAACTTATCCCCATATAAATATAAGATTGGATGTTTAACTGTATGAAATACAGGTTTCATATTAATGGTATCATATTTGAACCCTGCAACAAAAAGCATATTTTTGTTGATATATCCATTTGATCTTAAAGCGCAAGAATCTAATGGCATAATTACACTTAAATCTTTCGACAAATCACCAGAAACAATGAATGATTGGATGTTTGGAAAAATACCTTTGTTAACAATATAATTGTAAATATCCTTATTATATAAACTTAGCTGCTGATCACTTAGATGAGGGTTAAAGATAGAGTCATAAGTTAAACCACCGTCTTTTGTTGCCAAAACTTTGTTATAAAAATAGACATATCCATTCAAGCTATCTTCAAAAAAAATTGCACCTGCCATTTGATGCACAATTACTTTATCGGGATAAGTAGGAATAGACCATGTTTCACCAGAATTTTTCGTTGCAACTACTTCCATTTTAGGACCAGCCACAAATCCTTTATCAGATGATATGAAATTTATTAGCGGATCTGAAGTGTTCAAATTAATATATGATATAGTACTCCAGTTTTTTTGATAATCATTCGAGATTGCTATTGAATTGCTCGTACCGCAAACAATTGCATCTTTCGAATCAGAGTATTCATTTATTATATAGGATCTAAATAATGCTCCAAACATTCTAAAACCTTTGTCAATGTTTACTTCGGTTCGCTCACTAATCATGCCATTACTATCTATAATGGCTTCATTCATATTAAAATAAATATAATCTTTTTCTGGATCCCATGACGTTAGATACCTTAATCTACCTATTTCAATAATATCAAACCATGGAGTAAGAAAACCAGACCTGTAATAAAATTTCCAATTATTGCCTTCATCCTCTGATATTAAAAATCCTGTACTTGCTGATATTACTACATAATTTCCCTTACTTCGGATAAGACCGCCAAAACCATTTGTTATTTCTCCATTATTGTTTTCTTTTTTAAAGTTATCATATAAATTATCTGAGATGTAAATTCCAGCATCAATATCCAATATAATTGCTCTACCGGATTCAAGGAATTTTATTTTTTTAAGTAATTTATTTGAACTAATTGATTTCTTTATCCAAGTAGAACCGTAATTATCACTAATCATTACTAAACCAGAGTCTCCAACAATAATCCCATAATTATTATAAAAATCTATAGAAAAAAGATGATATTTTGTAGGCAATGATATACTTTCCCATGTTTTTCCAAAATCAACGCTTTTAATAAAAGTACCATTATCACCAACAGAATATAGCATATTATCAGAATGGTTAAAGCTAACACTATTTAAATTTGATTTTATTCCACAATCATACTTGGTCCAATTATTACCTCTATCACCAGACAATAAAAATGAACCATTTGAACCAACTAGGCAAACAGTATTTACATCAATAAATACGCCATCCTTATAATCAGTTTGCAAATTCTGAAAGTATTCCTCAAGGTTTGCAGCATTAATACCATTCAAAGATATCAACATAAACAAAACAATTATTTTTTTCATCATTACTCCGTTTTTTTAAACTAATAACAAGTCGACCAACATTGACTTTGGGTAAGGAAAGGACTCCAATCGCCTTTATTTATATCACATAATATTGTTAGACCACCCACTTGCTGTACAATTAGTTGAGGTAACGCTACATTATAATTATAACATACCGTAAAATAAGTAAAACAAGCGTACTCACTATTTTCGCAGGGCATCAAATAAGTACTCTCTCCCAAATTTAGCCAAAACCAACAACTTTTCTTCTGGACAACAATATTAGTAAATGTACTGGGACATGGTGGCACCACCAGATACTTATCATCCCATTGTGCTGCCTCAGTTTGATCAATAAAAACATTTGTAACTATTTGGTCCCAAATAATCTTACTGGATAAATCAGTTCCAGGAGTTAAACAATCGTTGTCGAGCATAGTTACTTGTCTAATATAATTATATCTTTGATTATTAACAGTCTTATAGCAGTAGAAAACCTCTGTTTCACAAGAAATACCATTATATTCAATCAGATATATAGCGTACTCAGGAATCCAATCCTCATTTGGCGGACAATCTGGTACTTGCGAAAATAGATTATTCAAATTTATTAAATAATATGCTATTGCTGTAAAAATAAATACCACCTTTTTCATTTTCAGAAATTCCTTCTTTTTTATAAATCATTATTTAATTAAAATTCAAGAAATAGAAACCTAAATAAAGATTTATATAGTGGGTTCGCGTGCTCTCCTGAAATTATATTTATAGTATTTTGTTGATAAATTTTGATTGTTCC
>CAYUZZ010000487.1:0-2321 GCA_964449505.1 uncultured Hyphomicrobiales bacterium
ACAACTGAACATACATATTGTCTTTGTCGTACAAGATAGAGACTGTCTTCTCAAGTCCACATTTCGACCAGACCTTTTCAAATACATAAGCGGAATTCTAAAAGAAACTGAGCAGTTTTTCACTTGCTGTAAATGGCTATTTAGACCATGTTCATGTATTCTTTGAGCTAAATCCTAAAAATTCAATTTCAGAAATAGCACGAATTGTTAAAACGAGCTCGTCAAAATGGATAAATGATAATAACTTAAATAAAAATAAATTCAGTTGGCAAAAGGGATATGGTGCTTTTTCATATTCACGCACACAAAGAGATAATGTGATTAATTATATCCGCAAACAAGAAGAACATCATAAAAAGAAGACATTTAAAGACGAATATGTGAAGTTTCTAAAAGCCTTTGAGATTAATTATGATGAAAAGTATTTATTTGATTGGGTGAATGTAGATTAAAACCAGACCATATACCATAATATTCACCACTATGGAGTTTGTGGGATTTTAGTATGATGATAAAAACAATGAACAAACAAATAATAACGTTAGTAATTCTCTTGTTGTTAACCTCGCTTCTTTCTGCTCAGGTTAATTATGAGCCTTTGAATAAAAGTGTTTATGAATATTTGGAAAATATATCAACACAAGGTTATATAGTTTTGAATACAGAAATAAAACCTTTTTCACGCAGATATATAGCAGAAAAATTAAATGAAATATATGTTAAAAAGGGAAGTTTAACAGAAATAGAGGCAGATGAGCTCGTGTTTTATATGCGCGATTTTTCAAACGAGTTGGTTAATATTGGTTTTGATATTGGACAGTTGCCCAAAACAGATGTTTCAAATTTAAAGTTTCTAGGTCATATTGGGTTTAATGAAGTGGGAAGATTTCATTTATTTGACTTCAAAAATGAGTCCTTTACGTTTAAGTTTGATCCTATTTATGGATATAGTAGTAGTAAGTCCGAAAGTATAAACTCAACACATTTTTGGAATGGACTTTCTTTCTACGGTTCAATTTCGGACTTTATTGGTTTTGAAATGAATTTCCGGGATAACAGCATAGATGGAAACATTGACGCAGATAGAAATTTTAGTCCACAAACGGGGTATTCCTTTAAGGTAAAAAGAGAAGATGGGAGTATGGAGTTTGATGAAGTTAATGGAAATTTAACATTTTCAAACAGCTGGGCTTCTTTAACTTTGGGTAAGGATTATATTTATTATGGTGAAGGGACGCAAGGAAATATAATTCTTGGAAACAAAGCCCCATCTTTTCCCCATATAAAATTGGAAGTAAATCCCGTTGAGTGGTTTCGTTTTTCGTACGTTTATGGTTGGTTAAACTCGCAAGTAATTGATTCATCTTCAATTAGATATAACGAAGGTGGTTGGGAAAGTTTTAAGCATATTCCAAAATATTATGTGGCTCATGTTTTTTCGTTTACTCCATTTGAAGCATTTAATTTTTCACTTGGGGAATCGGTAATATATAGTGACAGTTTTGAACCTATTTATTTGGTTCCTGTACTATTTTTTAGATTAGCTGATCATTATTTAACTGTACCAGATAATGCTGCAGGAAATGCTCAATTATTTGGGTCATTTTGGTATAACTATTCAATGATTAATACTAGATTTTATGGTTCTGTTTATATTGATGAGTTATCGGTTCAAACATTATTGGCTGGAACACCAGGACCAAAAGCAATAGCATATACAATAGGGGCTAGCGTTGTTAATCCATATATCGCTGATTTACAAATTAATGTTGAGTATTCAAAGTTGGACCCATTTGTTTATTTTCATCGCGATGATGCACAAATGTACACAAATTATAACTATCAACTTGGTCATTGGATAGGAAGTAATTCGGATCAGTTTTATATTTCGGTAAACAAGACTATTCTTCGTGGATTAAATTCTAAACTTTGGTACAGCTATGTGCGGCGTGGCGAAAGAGAATCCGCGGATGAACCACGATACCAAGAGAAGCATGTTTTTCTATGGGGACTTAATACCCAATATAGCAATTGGGGAATATCGGCTAATTATGAGATAATTCATGATGTTTTTGTAAAAGCATCCTATCAATCCTATCAAACCTCAGAAGAACAAACAACCGGCAATTTTATTGATACAAGAAAAAACGAGTTTTTTATGTCATTGAATTATGGATTTTAAAGCATAGCACGCGGATTGAACTGATTGGACAGATAAGAACGGATTAAAGAAAAATTATGAATTATGAATTAAAAGAAATGGAACACTGATTACACGGATGACACTGATTTCCACAGATTGAATTTATATAGTCTGTTAT
>CAYUZZ010000488.1:0-2318 GCA_964449505.1 uncultured Hyphomicrobiales bacterium
AATGGGGAAGTCTGGATGAATCTGTATCCACCACCATCATTACTTTCTGATTGAATATTCAAAGTAGTACAGCCACCAAAGCATCATAAGTATCTTCACCAACCGGTGTACCAAGACCTAACTTAACAGTAAAAAGACCAAATTCATCAGTTGGAACAGCAGTGTGAATTTCTTGATATGCTTGTAAACCACCATTAAAAATAGTAACACGAACATCAACACTACTGTTCAATACCAAACCACCACCGGCGGTACGTGCAAAATTGGTATATGATATTTCTGGTATGGCATAAGTCATAACAACTGAAATCAGGAATATCACTCCAATTAGTAACAGTTTTAAAATTTTCATAAGGCAATAACCTTTATTTATTTAACAATTTTTTTAATTTCTTAACACTTTATCATAGCCGAGGTAAAAAATCCTCGGCTATATTGTAATATTTATTAGTTAGCCATTGGAATCCAATTTGTACCATCATAAATCAAGGCGATTAACTGATTTTGTTGAATTGTAACAGGGTTCAATAAAGTACCAACAGTGATAGGTCCAACTGAAGTATTATTGATAATGTAAATAACCTGTCCAATTGAACCAGCAGGTAATTGACCAATCAAGTTAGCTTCTGCAGGAACTGAAGTTTGATAATTAAATACAGTACTTCCATTGTTAATTGCAGTTACTAAAGCAGCCATAGTTGGAGCACCAACTAATGACATAATGAATCTACTATTAGCATTCAAATTACCATTTACAGAAGTTGCCTGCAAGGAAGTTGCACCAGTTGTAACGGTTAATCCACCGTCAGCAACTTGAACATTACCTGTAGTAACTGTTAAGTCACCATCAACACCAGTATTTTTCAAATTTGTAGTACCAGTTACTGTGAAATCATTACCGATAACAGTTGCACCAAAAACATTTAAAGTACCATATAAATTAGAGTTCATTAGTACGTCAAAATTATTGCCGACAATTAGGTCATTAGCAACAAGCATGTCGTTTCCGATAGCAGCATCGTTAGTTACATCTAAGTAATTAACATAAGTAGTATAGAAACCGCCATCTGTATTTAAGAATACATCCTGAGCAGCATCAAATACACCATCAACTGTAACATTGCCAGCTAAGTAAGAATCAAAGTTAACTTGCAAGAAATCAGTTTCAGTATTAACTGCTATCAAGTTGTTAATTGTTGCATCAGTTGCTACTAATGTAGTAATAGTGCCATTAGTTGCGAACAAGTTATCAATATATGCATTAACTGCAAATAAGTCAATTACATTAAGAGTATTAACATTCAAAATGTTGAAATTACCTTCTTCACCACCAATACGCGAATCAGTCCAAATGTCACCATAAGCTCTGATTGCGGTAGTGTATGCAGGATAAATAGCACCATTTAAATTTTCGTAGTTAGCAACAACTAAAGCTGCATCATCATCAAAAGTAACGTCAGCAATTTCGTAAGGTAAGCCAGAGTTTTGGTCATTAGCTGTACCGCCAATAATAGTTGCACCGCGTCCACCAGCATCATTAAGTGCTTCAAATGCAGAATTATTTAGTAAACCGGTTGATACGGTTGGTCTTCCTTGAATTTGCATTCCAGGAGCATTGCCATCATTAATTAAACTGAATAATGAAACGGCTTCGTTCTCTTGTCTGTAGAAAGGTAACGTAATGTCATCATTTGCCCACTGTGGAGTCAAATTGCCCATTCCATCATCAATATATTTAATTACTTGATCCTGAGCAGGTGCTGCACCAGTAGATAATCTCCATTGGTTAGTCAAAGCATCGAACCACATTACCTGACCTGTTGTAGTACCAGGAGCCAATTTAGGAAGAGTAACAGCCTCGTCAGCAATCATGTCAGTAGTGATACCATCAACATCAATACCAACTTCAGTTGAAATAAAGCCGTTAGCATCTGTAGTGTTGATAACATAAGCGCCATCACCGGCAGTTACTGCCATCTGGCGACCCATTTCCCAAGTAGGAACGTCTGTCTCAACCCAAGCACCACCAAACCAACCTAAAATTGTACCATCTGTTCCTGCAGCATTTTTCAATTTAGTAAAAGTAACATTACCGTCAGCAATCATATCTGTGATAATACCATTTTCATTGATTCCTAATGTCCAAGGGTCCACTTCTGTACCTGAACCGGCACGAACTAAACCGCGGCCAGCTGTAGCGTCTAAAACTTCATTTCCAATTACGCCATCTAATTCTAAAGCAGGAACTGTAGTTTCTGACCATTGGATACCATCCCAAGCAATGATGGTACCAACGGCACCGGTTGCATTTTGGAATT
>CAYUZZ010000489.1:0-2307 GCA_964449505.1 uncultured Hyphomicrobiales bacterium
AATTAGTTTATTGCTGTACATCATTAATGATTTTAATTTCTTTAAATTTCAAATGGTATTTGGTAGTGCACTGATGTTGTTATTACCGGCATTCAGGTATTCAAGATTTTGAAGATTGCCAAGATTTTCTTTTGCTTTTGGGGTAGTAGCTAATACTCTTTTAATTTGTTCATCTCTAATAGTAACATCTTTTGTTATTGTGGCATTACGTAAGGCTCTTGCTCCCTCATTTATCGCATCAATCACATTATTTGCCCAAACAGTTTTTGGGTATCTATCGTGGACCAGGTTATCCACATCTTCATTTAACCCTGACAATCCAGATATAGATACCAATGCTATTATAACTATTAATACTATAGTTATAGCAAATCCTAAAGATATCTTCATTCCAATTTTCATAAAGTAGCACTCCAATATATTAATGAAAAAAATTATTTTACAATTCTAATTAAAAAGGGTGTTCGAAAGATAAATACAAAAAGGCACCCGATGCTGTTTCGCCCTCAGAAAAAGTTATGGGGAATGCAAGTCCCGGAACAATCTGCAGATCACCAATATCAATGGCATATCTGAAACCTGGATTAATTATAGTTTCGTTAAAATAGTTAATGTTTCCATTCCCATCAACTGTATTATTATTACCGCTAATAAGTTCAAACATAAAATTTAAATTATAAGTAGCCAGCCAGATAAGACTTGCCCCTACATTATAATAATTTAGCAATGTAGAAATTTCTTCACTCTGGGCATTCATAGTTTTGAATCCAGGAAATAGTGTAAAACCTGCGTTGAAATGGAAAGTTAATGATTCTGCAATACGCTTGCTTAGGGGAAAATTGAATTGAACACCTGGAATACCATTTCCTAATCCCTTGTCCTTATCACCAATTGGTAAAATTAAGGAAAGTCTTGGAGACATAGCTGCGTAATCATCTTTTCCTGTTAGTTGGTATCTATAATTAATCAATAAATCACCAAACCCACCAACTTCGCCAGAATTAAACGAGTTATACAATACAGTATAACTGAACTGATTGGTTTGACCCCATAGTGGCCATTCTTGTGTGAAAGAAAACTCCCAATTCTTGATTGGAGTAAAATTCTGCATACCAGTAAATATATGTTGAACAACACCAGTTTCCTGATTATATGCTTCCTCAATCAAAAATGAGTTATCTTCGATAGCTTTGGAAAAAGCTCCATCGGGTAAATCTGTACCATTATCATATTTTTCCTGTGAATGAAGATTAACAAAGAGCAAAGCGAAGATAAAAGCAGAAATCATGATTTTTGATAGAAAATTAAAAGCAGAAACAATGTTCATAAAAACAACTCCTGATTGTAAATTAAAGAAAATTATTAAGTTTCAATAATTTAAAATAATGAATTTCATATTAAAAACAAAAATATTAATTAAAGATCTTGCTTTTTTTAACATTATTTAAGCTATTTTCAAACAATTCCTTAATTTTACTATCAATTGGATCGTCGTGACCCGAATAAATAATTTTAATATCGAGGGAGGCTAATTTTTCTAAGGCTTCAATATAATCTCTTGTATAAGTACCATTTATAGTTTTTATATTCAGTAGTGTATCTCCAGAAAATAGTACGCCCCCATCGGGTACATAAATACAAATTGAATCATTAGAATGGCCAGGTGTATGAATTATCTCGGCTTGGGAATCTCCTATTTTAACCTTCATACCATCATAAGCAAACTCATCTACAAAAGGATTTTTTGCCATTGCAATCACTCTTGGGTTAAACTCTTTTTTCAATACTTTGAGAGAAGCGGAATGGTCGAAATGTTCGTGAGTGAGAATTACAAGTTCGAGACGCCTTTTCCCAACACCAGTGTGCAATTTATAAATATCATTAACAATATTATCATCTCTGCCAGTATCAATCATCGTATTAACATCGGATATTGCATTCCAAGAGCCCTGAACAAAATATGCTTGTGCGGAATATATTTCAGGGCTACTTTTGAAAAGAGTTACTTTCATAAATCCACTTTTCTAAACACATTTGCATTTGGTACAACTTTTTCGAAAAGATGGGTAACTTCAGCAGGTAATGGCTGAGTTTGTTCAGTTGTAAGCAAGCCACCTCTTTTCAAAACACTATGGTACATTTTAATAACGTCGATTCTCTGTTGCTGTGTGAAATGAAGTAACACATTTTTGCAAATGATAACATCGCAAGCTTTCTCTAAAGGCTTTAAAGTAAGTAAATCATGTTTAGTAAATTTTAAACTTTTTTTGATTTTCCAGAAAAGATTTTGCCCCTTTCAATTGTTTT
>CAYUZZ010000490.1:0-2307 GCA_964449505.1 uncultured Hyphomicrobiales bacterium
AGAATAGTTCTTGGAACAGACAATCCATTTAATAAAGTAACATATTTAAGGAAGCCTCTTTTATCTAGATTTTCCTTTGCCTGCGAAATATGATTTGGATTAACTTCGATTGAATAAAATAAAAAATTGTATATCTGGTTGCTAATTAGTGATTCTATTATAATTTTGGTAGTTCCTTCCCCAAGGTAAGTCCCGGTTTCAAGCAGCTTAGTAGGTTTGTACTTCGATATTACTTCCAAAATTGTATTTTTAAAATCAGATTCAGAATCGACCTGAGTAAGGTCTTTATCTTTCATCAAATCAGATGCAACTATAACTTTTTTGGGAAGTGGCTTGGATAATTGCTTTTTGTTATGAAAATTTACAAATACCCTTCCAATCAGTTTAAAAAATTCATAAGCAGTGTTTTTGATGTTATATTTTGTCTGTTGAATAGAAAAGATATTTTTTAAGACCTTTATTCTAAATTCAGGAACATTCAATAGTTTGTATAAATTTGTAACAAACGAACCCAACTCGCAACTGATGCCACCTTCAAGATTTTTGGAAAATTCGATTTTGTCATTTGCTATCCAGGGGATTCCATTCTGCATTGCCTCCATTAGAATTAATGGACAGCCCTCGGATTCTGAAGGTAGGACTAAGGCATGCGAATTAGATATTAATTCTACAATTTTATGGCGTTGCATCGGTGAAAAATAATAAATATGATTATACTGATTCACGAGATTTAAAAAACGTTCATTATAATCTAAATTTTGATTGTAAATATCGCCAATAAAAAACAAGTCAATGCTTTGCTCATTTGCAAATAATTCAATTAGTTCAATCTGCTTCTTGGAAGGAGTAACCAAAGCAGGATAAATTAGTTTTGGTTTACCATTATCAATATTAAAGTATTTTTTATAATAGTCGCACGATTTATCTATTACAAAATCAGGAATTCCTGAATTTATGATTTCGAATGGATAATTTTTTGAAACTAATAGTCTATATGCCATTGAATTAACCGACATTACAACAACTTTGTCAAATAAGTTCAACAAATTTCTATAATAATCCCAATTTTTAGGGAAAGTATTAATGTTTTTTATATGCTCATTATTAACATTAATATATATGAATTTTAGAACATTTTTACTTAATTTCTTTCCAAATTCAAGAGTTAAATCCGATTGTAAATCCGCCAGCAGTATTATAGAATCGAATTTATTCTCGATTAAATCTATCAAATCAGTAATATTATCTGCTGAAAAAAAGTGAATATTTTCAAAAAGTGCTGTTTCGGATATGGCATTTTTGTTGTTTTGTATATGGACATAAGATATTTCAACTACTGGAATGAATTGTTTTAAAGCATTGTATAAATCAAGAGCTAAATTTTCTGTTCCACCTGTCATTTTATAAAATTGCGAAACTATCATTGTCTTGGTATTATGCATGCGTTTACCTGAATTGCGAGGAGTTTGGGAAATAGGAAAATCGTTAATTGGGTTAATGATATCCTCTTCAATTATATCTATCAACTCTTCATAGTCTTTTCGTGCAATAAGGTTTTGATTGTTACTATCGATTTTCTGCTTTAATTTGGGCAATAATTCATTAATCTTATCAATTTGCTGTTTCAATAATTGTATTTGATGGATAATCTGTTGGTCAGGTTTAATTTCAATGCATTTAGATAAATAATGAATCGAGTTGTGAAGCGACCTGAATTTTAAAAAATTATCCGCGATTATTCTATAGGATTTGAATAGATTATCTTCTGAATTGTTTTCCCAGTCAAAGTTTGTAAAAATATCTTTTAATATGGAATTTTTGATAATCTCCGCAATCACTAATCTTTCATATTTCAAGTTTTTCTTATAAATGTCCAAGCCACTGGCACTATCTTCTTGGGTGAAATAGTTATAGTATATGCCGTCAATCTTCTGAAAATTGAATAAATTATTAATTATACAACGGCACCAAAAATCATAGTCTTGTGCTCGTTTCATAATGGGATTGTACAACCCGACTTTATGATAAAGCGATTTCTTTACCATAGACCCACCATCGGCAATTGGTGTACCTCTCGTAAGGCAATATTCCATAATGCCGTCATGACTGTTGCTCCAATCAGGATAATTCGCTATAAATGGTTTATCATTGACAACCCTAATGTCAGCACTGAAGATTTCTTTTTTCGGGTAGAGATTAATATATTTGTTGTATATTTCTAATGTATTTTTTTCAATCCAATCATCGGATGCTAACCAAAAGATAAAATCGTAATTTGCCTGCTCGATAGCTAAATTGCGAGTTTCT
>CAYUZZ010000491.1:0-2281 GCA_964449505.1 uncultured Hyphomicrobiales bacterium
CAAATCATTATCAACATATTTTTAGTATAGTCCCAAAAGTGAAGGAACCAAAAAACTTTAATTTTGTGTAATAGGTTTTGAAGATGAAATAACAAAAAAAAATAATACAATTTCAAAATATGTAAAAGTTTTGAAAAATAAAAGAAGAATTTCGATTTTTGCAGGTTATTCTACTCCAGACATATCATTTTTTAAGACCGCAATCAAAGACCAAAAAGGCATTGAGATAAATGAATATATTCAAAAATTAGGTTCTGATTTCTATAACACACCATCAGAAAAGGATTTAGCTGAGACTGAGCTTTTTGTATTTATAGCTTTTCCTGTCAATACTACTCCAGACTTACTCCTTGAACAAATAAAGAAACAACTTGCACTGGGTAAACCTATTTTATTCATTGGAGGCTTAAAAACTGACTATCAAAAATTGAAAAAAATCGAAGATTTCTTGCCATTCATTACAGCATCTTCGCAAAGTAGAGAATTCGAAGTACTGCCTGATTTTTATCCACAAAGTCTATCAAATTCACTTCTAAGGATTGATGGAACAGATAATGATTTAGAAAAATGGAATAAATTAACACCAATATTTAGAACAGAAACCTTTGTAAGAGTAAAACCAGAATCAGAAATTATAGCTGGAATTAAAATTAATAATACACCATTAAAAGAACCTTTAATTGTAACAAGAGACTTGCAAAGTAAAAAATCACTTGCTGTGCTCGGTTATGGACTTTACCGTTGGAAATTAACTGGGTATGCTGAAGAAATATCTAAACAGAGAAATTCTGTCCATGATTTATATCAAATATTCATCACAAATGCCATAAGGTGGCTTTCGGTTAGTGAACAAAGTAGAAGGATAAGAATTCAACCGATTAAAGATTTCTTTTCAGTTGATGAACCTATCGAATTTATTGCTCAGATATATGATGCGGCATATACTCCCATTGATGATGCAAATGTTGTTGTGAAGATAGAAACAAAGGATGGTATCAGAGAGCAAGTATTCTCTCAGATTAGTAATGGAAGGTACTTTGCTTCTTTCGACAATCTTGGGAAGGGTGATTTTAAGTTTAGCGGAAAAGCAGAGAAAAATGACAAAAATATCGGTAACGATGAGGGAAGATTTTCGATAGGTGGTTTGAATGCTGAATACCGTGACTTAGTTATGAATTATAATTTGCTATCCAATATTGCAAAATATACAAATGGGAAATTTTATTTCTCTGATGATGTTTCGAATATTCTAAAAGATGTTAAAGGCGATCCCAACTTCAAGCCTCTTATTAACACTAGTCGATTTGATTATCTTATTTGGAACAATGCTTGGCTGATGGCTTTAGCAATAATGCTGTTGTCATTAGAATGGTTCTTGAGGAAAAGAGCTGGACTTTTATAAAATCAACTAAACATTATGTTTAACTTTGTTACTTCAAAAATGAAAACGTTGCGAAATAATGCAAGACAAGGATTCCCGACTCATCATAAAGCAACAACTTATTAGATCTGAAACCCTTGTCTGTTATTTGATTTCTCAGTATTTTAACAGATAGTTATAACAATATTTTTAACCCAGATTAGTTAATTTTTTCCTTACATAAGCAATCAATCCACCTGCTTCCACAATAGCTCTTCTTGCCTCGGGTAGTGGAGTTATATCAAAACTCATTTCTTTTGTTAAATTAAATACTTTATTATCCATCAATTCAATTTCATCGCCTTCATCAGCATCTATCTCCGGGCAAATAATTGTGTTTAAACCAAGATTAATAGAGTTTTGCAAGAATATACGTGCAAAATCCTTAGCAATTATTATTAGATTATGCCCCCTAAGAGTAGATGCTGCTTGCTCGCGTGACGAACCGCAACCAAAATTCTTTCCACCAATTAAAATACCAATTTCTTGCTTGCCCTTATTATTTAAAAGGGAATTTAATTCTTTAATATCATCGAAAGCAAATTGAGGTGTCTCTGATGGTAAAACAGTTGCCATATACCTACCAGGATAAATAACATCCGTAGAAATATCATCGCCAAGTTTATAATAGACTTTATACATTTTATTTATCTCCTTTATTTGGGTTGGTAATTACTCCTGTAATTGCAGATGCTGCAGCCACTGCTGGTGATGCAAGATATACTTCAGAAGTTGGATTGCCCATTCTGCCTTTAAAATTACGATTTGTTGTTGCCAATGCTGTCTCGCCATCGCCCAAGGCACCCTGATGAACGCCAAGACAAGGACCGCACCCCGAATTCATCACCACAGCACCAGCTT
>CAYUZZ010000492.1:0-2276 GCA_964449505.1 uncultured Hyphomicrobiales bacterium
CTATAGCTGAGGAATTATTCTTAGGCACAGCAAGTTATCATGGTAGAATATTAATAATGAACAGAGATTGTGCCAAAGAATCAACAGGTCATGGTTCTCCAATGCCACATTTGGTGCATGGTGGACCCGGTCGTGCTGGTGGTGGCGAAGAACTTGGTGGAATTAGAGCCGTTACCCACTATATGCAAAGAACTGCTATTCAGGGTCACCCATCAATGATTTCATATATAGGAAAGCAATGGCAAAAGGGGGCTGAGCGTCACGAAGATATCAAGCATCCATTTATGAAGTATTTTGATGAATTGCAAATTGGAGAAACTTACAAAACCCGCAACAGAACTATTACAGAAACTGACATTGTAAACTTTACCAATGTTAGCTGGGATACGTTTTATGCACATACCGATATTAGTTCGCTCGATGGAACTTTGTTCAAGGGACGTGTCGCACATGGCTATTTTGTGCTTTCTGCAGCGGCTGGATTGTTCGTTGACGGCAGAAAAGGACCAGTATTGGCGAATTATGGCATTGATGAGCTACGATTTATCAGTCCTGTATATGTAAACGATACTATTCATGTTAATTTGACAGTAAAAGAAAAAATAGAAAAAGAATTCAGGGAAGGGATGCCTTTACATGGAATTGTTAAATGGGATGTGGAAGTCTTTAATCAGAACGAAGAGCAAGTTGCACAGGCTACTATTTTAACCTTAGTGGAGAAGAAAAATATTAATACCAAATGCTAGGTACCACAGCAGAGCCTTCGGGGGGCAATAATATTATTAGCGTATTTTGATGGATTTTTTTTTGTCAATTTAATTTATAGAGCCAATACCTGCATATAAGATGCGGATGTGAATTTATATAAATTCTACTGCTTGAGTTCTTTTAACATTCTGAAAAGATATTGGAAAAAAGTAAAAATCATAGCTGCAGTTGCCAAGTACAGTCCATAGCTGTATGCCTGCCACATATCCAATATTAGTCCTAATGTTACCAGCATGATAATGGTAAAGGTGGCTTTTCCTTCGAAAGTAGAAGTAAGCACAAAATTGGTTTTCTTTCGGAAATAAATTCCTCCGAGTAGAATCAAAATATCTCGAGATAAAATTGCTATCAGAAACCAAAATGGCATTATACCTGTATAAACCAGTACTATGGCGATAATTCCAATAAATACCTTATCGGCAACAGGATCTAATATTTTCCCAAGTTCGCTTACTTGATTTAATCTTCTTGCTAAGAATCCATCAAGGAAATCGGTTATTCCGGCTATTATTCCAATGATTACTGCGATGTTATAATTATGTAATATCAGAAAAATAGCCACTGGAATTGTTAGGACTATCCTTGAAATACTTAGGGAATTTGATATATTCATGATTTATTACGGTAAATTAAAATTAAGCTAATTAATACTGCAAATATAATAGCTGGAAACATAGGTTCAAACATTAAAAAGAAATTATTGCCATATTCTTTACCAATTGTAAAAATCAGGGCAAGCAGCGAACCGCCGATCATAACAATTACTGCATCATTTGGCTTTAGTAATTTTTTGTCAAAATAGGTTAATGTCAAGGGAACAATAAGTCCTGGTACAGCAACTGATGATGTTTTGTAAATCAGTTCTATTGCAGAAGGAATCCATATTGCAAATGCCACCCCAACTATAGCTGTGATTAATAATCCTGCTTGGGTAAGCTTTTTGTCTGAGGCACGAACTATTATTGGTAATTTGATGGCTCGAAGAAAGTCTTTTCCGATAGTAAAAGCACTTATGAAAGCATAACTATCGAGAGTGGACATAATTACTGCCAATAATGAAACAACAAAAATGCCCTTCCAGAATACTGGCAGAACAATTTCACCCAGCAGAGGAAAAGCCATCAAAGGCTCGATATTACCCAGATTTGCTTTTGCATAGAGCCCAGTGGCAAGAGTAAGGAAATCAAAAACTGTCCATAATATAATGGAAACAAAAATTCCTCTGCGGGCAATTTTAGGTGTGCGGGCAGCAGCGCATCTCTGGTGAAAAGCTGGATCTACAAAGGTCTGGAATGCTATCACATACCAAGCAAGAACATATTGCCAGCTTAGGTTACCCAGTAACGTGAGATGCTGCAAGGGTAATTTAGCAAAATTAACCTGAAAACCGCCAAATTTGATAACGGAGAATATAAGCAGAACGGTAAATCCTATATACATGATTATGAACTGTGCTGTATTAGTGAATACATCAGCACGAAATCCACCTGTAAACAAGTATGCAAGCG